>JAOZRQ010000323.1 GCA_029940115.1 Desulfobacterales bacterium | reverse complement strand
CTCAACTCTCACTCAACTCTCAACTCTCACTCAACTCTCAACCCTCATTTCGCAAACATCGTGACCGCATGGTTCATTTCCTTCAGCAGAGGCAGATTCAGCTTTGCGGCTTTCTCCAAATCCGCTTTGGAAATCTCTTTCCCGGTAGCTGCATTGTCAAGCACCGGTTTGTAATCATTCCAAAGTTTGCCCACCGTTGCCAACTGGTCACGGATGGCAGAGTCCTTTGTGCCGGGGAGTCTGAGAGATTTATCCCCGTCCAGAAGCCCTTTGAGGGTCTTTTCAAACAGACCCGCCGTTTTCTTCAGATTGGCCCTGTTTTCATCCGCATTGACGCCTTTGGCGACAAGAAGCATCTCCTTGGTCATCTTCTGGGTGAGCATCCGCTGCTTTCCCGCGAGGTTGATGGTGACGGCAAGCCCTGCTTCCAGTTTGGAACCCCCCTCTTTCTCAAACATCCCGACTGCTTTGTTCATGTTTTTGAGCAGCGGAAGATTTTGTGAGGCAATTTTGGCAAGTACGGGTTCTGAAACATCCCCGCCAAGAACACTTTTCACACTTTTGTGAAATTCCTTCCACAGATCGGAAACCGTGTTCAGTTGTTTGACGATGTCAGGGGTTTCGGTCTTGACCAGTTTCAGGTCAGAATCCCCGTTCAACAGTCCGTTCAACGTCTTGTCAAACAGAGCGGCTGTCTTGCCCAGATTTTCCTTGTTCTTGGGAACATCAACTCCCATGGCAATCAGCAACGCCTCCTTGCTCATCTTCTGGGTGAGCATTCTCTGCTTTCCAGCCAGATTGATCACCGTGCTCATCTCCTCTTTGGTGGCACCCATCGAAGCCGGGGCCAGGCAAAAAATGGTGAGCAGAATGACAAGCATTCCGGTGAAAAGTTGGTGCAACTTTTTGTCCATAACTGTCCTCCTTAAGTCTCTCATATAGATTTAAAAAAATATCCGGAGTGCGAAAATAGAGCGCAACGGTTTTTCGCACAGCACACCCGTGATATCCCCTGCGCCCGAAATCAGGCAGGTGATCATCTTCTGTCTGAATCGGGGACGTGGTTTCGATGTTTCCGGCCCGGGCCAGCTCCAGACGCGTGATCCCAGTCATGCAGAAATATTATACACAAGAACTGAGAAAAAACAAAGAAAAAATGGGCATCTTTCATTTTGCCTGAAAGGTGGATCATATCGGAAACCACAAAAACCATTAGAACCAGAAACATTATACACAAGAACTGAAAAAAATAAAGAAAAAATGCTTTGTGCCAGGACAAAAAAATGAGCGAGCAAAGAAACCCGGCTTTTTTTCTGTCGGGAGAGAGGCCGGCCGTTCAGAAAAAAGCCGGGTTTCTTGCCCATTCCACATTTTTTGTCCTGTACACAGGAAAAAATGTTGTGATTTGCCAAGGCATGTTCATGGGAACATTCGCGTTCATGAAAGGCTGAATGCGGGTGGCACTCTTTATTCCGGCAAGCCGAAAAAGCCTGCCAGTTTTGCCAGGGCATTGAACTGCTCATGAGTGCTGTACAGTACCCCGGCCTGCCGCAGGCAGCCAATTGCATCGCTGGTATAGCCTCTTTTGCTGAAATACCATCGGGTTGCATAGCCTTTTTCGGCAGTCACTGTGTCGGTCTGCGTCAGAAATTTCCGGATATCCGCGGGTCCGATCGGGTCCTTGTTCCCTTTAGGCAAACACAGGAGGATTTTTGTCAAACCACGGTTTGGCCTTCTCCAGTTGTGCCGCGAGACGATACAGTGTCGCTTCGTCTCCGATGGGTGCGACAAATTGAACTCCGCAAGGCAATCCCTCGGCGGTCCAGTGAAGCGGAACGGACATGGCGGGTTGTCCCGTCAAATTGGCCAACTGGGTGAAGGGCATCTTGGACAGACTTTTTTCAGCGAGCTGCCTTACGATTCCCGACGCTTTGAGTATTTTGCCCAATCCCAACGCATTCATTGTTTTCATGCCGAACAATTCTGCGGAACTCGGCAATGTCTCTCCGATCCTCGGAGGGGGAACAGCGATGGTCGGCGTCACATAGATGTCATATTTCTGATGGAAGCGTCCCATGATGCGGGAAAAGTCGTTCCAGCGTTGCATCGCCCTCACAAATTCACAGGCACTGAAAGTTCGCCCCAGCAAGCCGAGCGTCCATGTTGCAGGTTCCACGTCTTTCTGGCTTGGTTTTCTTCCTATCATGGGTCTGAGATTGTCAATTTCCGCTGCCACTTCTCCGAAATACATCACCAGATAGGACATCGCCAATTCCATGCCATCATAGTCCGGTTTTGTCTCTTCCACATGATGCCCAAGATCAGACAGGAGATTCCCGGCACTCTTCACGGCCGCGACGCATTCCGGATGAACGTCGTTGCCAAGCGGTGATTCGGTTGTCATGGCAATCTTCAATTTTCCGGGATCCGTTTGGATTTCCGCCATATATTTGCGAGAAGGTGGCCTTGTCACATAAGGCGCTCCTATGTCATCGCCTTGTGTCGCATCCAACATGGCGGCGCTGTCCCGCACGGATCGGGACAATATGTGTTCTGCCGCCGCGCCCTGCCAAAGTTCTCCATAGGGACCAGTGGGAGTCCTTCCTCGGGAAGGTTTCAGGCCAAAGATGCCGCAACAAGAGGCGGGAATGCGAATGGAACCTCCCCCATCACCTGCTGATGCCATTGGAACAATGCCCGCGGCCACGGCCGCGCCTGAACCTCCGCTTGAGCCACCAGAGGTGTGCTCCGGATTCCAGGGCGTACGGGTCGGACCGAACGCTTCCGGTTCTGTGACCCCCATCAACCCAAATTCCGGAGTGTTCGTTTTCCCGACCGCGACAATTCCGGCAGCCTTATATCGCTTCATGAGTTCGCTGTCCTGATCGGCGACGTAATTCCTCAATCCCTTGCATCCTTTTGTGAAGGCCACCCCTGCATAGGTCGAAACCAAATCCTTGATCAAAAAGGGAACTCCCATGAATGTCCCATCCGGCAACGGCCTCTGTGCGACTTTTCTCGCTTCTTCATACATGGGGATGGTCACGGCATTCAGTTTGGGATTGACTTTCTCAATTCTGCTGATGGTCTCCTCCACCAACTCCAACGGAGTCACGTCCTTTTGTTTCACCAATTCGGCAAGGCCCAATGCATCATAGTTTCCAAATTCTTTTATTCCTGACATTTTTCTCCTTATTGATGGTCTTTTTTCAAGAAAAAAATATTTTCCCCTCGCAATGAGATAATCCGTATGTCTCCGATACTGAGCTGCAATTTCTGCAGGGCATAGTTGGGTAGTTCTATTTCAATGCGGCCGACGCCATTATGCGGGCTGAAAAAAATTGTGTGCGAGGCACCTTTGGCAAAGATATGGGTGATGGTGCCTTTGATTCTGTTATCTTGATTCCGTCTCTGGTATTCCGACCGCGAGATCATCACTTCTTCTGACCGTATGCCTGCCAGAATTTTTTCCCCTCTGACAAATTTCCCTGCCTGCGTGGTTGTTTCTGCAGAAACCACAAGATTTGAGCCAACATCTTCACTATATACCCGAATGCTTTGCTCGCCAATGTCAAGGACCTCGGCCGTAAAAAGGTTCTTGATGCCCATGAACTCTGCAACCTCTGACGTGGAGGGGGTGCGATAAATCTCATTCGGGCTGCCGCTTTGCTGTATTTGGCCATTGATGAAAAGACTTATGGTGTCGCCCATGAAAAATGCCTCCTCAAGGTCATGGGTGACCATGACAATAGTCAACTTGTATCGGTTCTGCAGTTCTTTGAGCTGAAACCAAAAATCCTTTTTGAGACTTTCATGCAATGAAGAAAATGGCTCATCCAAGAGCAGGTGTTTGTTGCCAGGGGCCAGGGCTCTGACCAGAGCCACTCTCTGCTGTTCGCCGCCACTCAGGTTGACAGTGGATCTTTTAAGCAGATGATCAATTTTCAGGTCCTGGGCAAGTTTCAATGCCAGGGCCGGATCCTTGTTGGCGGCGTTGTATCTCAAGCCATAAAGAATATTCTCCTCCACGCTGAGATGGGGAAAAACTGATGGATCTTGCGGAACATAGGAAATTCCCCGTTGTTCAACATTCACGCTGTTAAGGTTCCTGCCCGCCAGACAGACTGCACCGGCAAGAGGTTTCCTGAAACCAATGACAGTTTCCAGCAACAAGGTTTTTCCAGCCCCTGTCGGTCCCGCGATAATATGGCATTGGCCCTCTCTCGCGGTAAGAGACACATTTTCAAGAAGAAAGCTGCCTGCCTTGATGGTCACTGATTTGAGTTCAAGCATAGCCTCTCTTTCCACTAATCGACCTGACACCATAGAGTATGCCCAGTCCAATGGAGATCAAAATCACGATTAACACCACGGTTTCCTCTATTTCTGCGCTTGCCAATCTTATAAAAATGGCGATGGGCAGGGTCTCTGTTTTCATGGGCATGGAACCGGCAATGGTCAAAGAGGCCCCAAACTCTCCCAGAGCTTTGGCCCAAGTAAGAATGGCAGCCGCAAATATCCCCTTTTTGCAGAGAGGCAGGGTGACTGAAAAAAAGGCCTGAAAATGAGATGCGCCCAAAGAACGGGCCACATCTTCATAGCGTTGGGGTATTTCATCCAGCGCAACCTTAATCAGCCGCGTGCTTACGCCCAGAATGGTGATGAACTGGGCCAGGACAATTCCATAAAAGGTGAAGACAAACTGGACGGTGTTGTCCTGCAACCATACGCCAAGGGGGTTGTTAAAAAAGATAAGCAACATGGCCCCCAAGGCAGCAGGTGACACGATCATCGGCAGCTCAAGGATTGTGTCAAGCACCATTTTCCCTTTAAAGGTCAGGCGGGAGAGAGCATACGCCGCAGGCAGGGCAAGGACTAATGCCAGCAGGGTGGCAAGGGTGGCAGCAGCAACACTCAACCCTACTGCATAATATGTCCTTTTTGCCTGCAGACTCTCGGCAAATATGGAGCCATCCCAGAACCAGCCCAAGGAAACAATCAGCCCGACATAAAAAAAGAATATGATAAAGGCACTGGTAACGGTCAGTTTCTTGAAGCTCATTGACTAAGCCACGCAGGAGGCACCTTGTAAACCCCGCCGACCGGTTTTTTCTCGCCAATCCAGGTTGCCGCCTCTTCAGGGGTCATGAAATAGTTGTATTTGCGAAAGATGGCCTTAACCTTGTCGGAAAGCATGAAATCAATAAACTCCTGGGCAAGTTTCCGTTGCTTTGTGAAGGTGGAGATTGCAATGGGGATATACCCAATCCTGCTTATCTCTGACGGCTGAAGTGGAATGGTTTCAATGCGGTCTGGGTCCCAATATTCAAATACTCGCCAGCCAATGACCGCATCAACGGCTTTCAGGGAAATTGCCGATGCTGTTTTGGAACAGCTCCCTGTGTAATTGATCAGGTTACGCAGAAATTTTTCCCTTTCGGCAGGAAAAAAATTGTTTTCGATGATCTCCACAGCGTATGCACCAACGCATACCCCTTGCGGATTGGCGATGGCCACCTTTGTTCCAGGCATGGTAAGATCTTTTAACGTCTTGATGCTCTTGGGATTGCCTTTCTGAACATTGATGGCCGACACCAGGTAAACGACAACTTTTTCCGTGTTCGGATAAACGTAGCCCTCTTTTTTCGCTTTCTCCATATAATCAGATGATCCTGGGAAATAGATATCTCCCTTCCGGGCCAAAATCATTTGGGACAAGACAAAGCCTGAGCCGCCAAAGGAGACGTCTACCGTAATTTCCGTCTCTTTTTCAAAGAGTTTTATTGCTTCCTCTGTGGCTGGCTTGCTAGCAGCACCCACAAAAATTGTAAGTGCTTCATTTGCCAAGGTTGCACTTGGCAGGTACAAAGCAGAGACGATAAAAAAAGTCCCCAAAACAAGCAATCGTCTGTTCATCATTCTTTCTTCCTTATCCTTATCGTTACCAGTTGGCAGAATCCCGGCGATTTTTGATGATTATAACGGATTTGGGGGGAGTCCCCCCGTGAACGTGCCCGTGCCCGTGAACGGAACATGCACGGGGGTTCACGGGCACGTTCACGGGCACGTTCACGGGCACATGACTGGTTCTGACGGATTTTGTGGTTCATCTGGTCAGGAAAACGCTGAGACCGCTGAGGACGCGGCCTCTGCGTTCAAAAAATAGCTTCAGACCGCAAAGTCCGTCAGAATCAGGGACATTTACCGGCCAGGGAGCAACGCCGGAGCAGACATGTCAATGTAATTTGTCGCTCCGAGGTCCGGATATTTCGCCAGAAGCTGTGCCTTGAAATCCTCGGCATTGTCAACTTTGCCGAGAATTTCCATCACATCTTCGAGATAGGCGATGTTCGCCGCAATGACACTCATACCACCCGGTTCGCCATGTCCGCACAGAACCGTGTCGTACCCCCCGAGACTTTGCAGCGATTCAAGTATGGCGATCCATCCGTCAAGGGTGTTGTTGGCCATGTACAGATGGAGACCGTTGAAGGCCAGATCCTGAAGGATGAGGGTGTTCAGCCCGGGCAGTCTGATGACGAGCTGTTCAGATGCCTCTCCGTCCTCATGACGCACAAACTCATACTGCACTCCGTCAATCGTCTCGGTTCCCGGTTCAATGACCTGTGTGGGGGCGACAATTTTGTCAGGGGCCGCATCTCCGAGCCTCGGTTTCATCCCTTCGAGCATTCCGGGACCGGCTGTTTCGATGAACTGTCTGACTCCCTCCAGGGCATAAATCCTGTCACTCATGTCATCAAACGCGGCTCCCAGTCCAAAGAAATGGTCAGGATGGCCGTGGGAGATGATCACCCGCTCAATGGGTTTGCCCAGACCGTCCGCATAGCTCCGGAATTCCCTGGCAAAGGGGGCCATGAACTGGGCATCCACCAGCATTAGACTGTTCGCACTCTCAATGATGTGGGTGGCCTGCAATGCGTCGCTCAGGTAGGTGTGAATCCTCACCCCGCCTTTTTCGCTGACCTTGACCGTGCCTATGACCGCAATTCCCTCCATATCATCAAACTTGGCCTGAACTCCCCATCCGCCGAATGCTTCGGAAACCGCCATCCATATCTCATTCTCACCCTGTTTCAGGGGCAGGCACAGTCCGTCGTGAAAGCCGATGGTTCCCAGGAACCTGTAATCTCTGGAGTTGAAAACATCACTTCCGCCAAAGACCAGCTGGTCATTGAAGTAAACTTTGACCCTGTCACTGAATCCGAATCTGAGCATCTTCATCTGCTCCCTGTCAGAAGTGACGGTCACCCGGGCATAAACGGTATTTTTGCCCTCTCCGAGTCCCTGCACCTTGGCAAGATTTGCCAGACCTGTGCGCTCACAGGCAAGCGTTGTCCAAGTCAAATTCTGCTTGTCGCCTTCGGCAAGGGTGAACTTGCCGTCCAGGGAGGTTCCGTCAAAGGCATCTGAAACCGACCACGACATGACGGTCCCTGCCGGAGCGTCCTCAGGCTCTGTGGGCGTTCCCTTTATTGTCGGGTTGCTCATCGGGGTAAAACTGAAGTCGGTAAAATGTGCAGGCCCACGCATTGCCCACAGCCCGACTCTGCCTGTCTTGACCTCACGCAACAGGTCCACGGTCAGTGCCGGATTATCCATATCCTTGATATAGATGTCGGCATATTTCCCGGAGACTACGATTTTGACGTGTGTCCATTCGTCAAAATCGTACAGGATCGGAGTGCTGAACCGCTCCCCGTAATAGAGCTGCCAAGCCGGCAAAGCATTGTAAACCGGAGTATACTGATTGGCGTCCGGGTTTCCGGACTGATGCGCCCGCATATAGAACTCCTCGTAATTTCCCGAATCCTGCCACCGCCACAGCGCACCCATGAATGCCCGTTCCTGTGAGAAGGC
>JAOZRQ010000823.1 GCA_029940115.1 Desulfobacterales bacterium | reverse complement strand
GTATGGTGATGCCATAAGGCTCATGCGCTGAGTGTTGACAACTGTCGGGGGGCCACAAAGTGTTCTCCCATTGCGGCTCCGGCCCGCCAATGCGGGCGCTGGCATGACTCGCATGTCAATGCCCCCCCGAAGGCGGACACTCCCATTTGCAGCTCGTGGCTGATTGAAAAAATGCCGCCCGACCCTGCCAACGAGGATGCTTGTACCATGAGGGGTGACGGATGTCAACGACTTTCCTTTCGGGAAGCGACATTTTTTTTGACATTCCAAGTTTTTCTTGATAATGGGGGAAGCGCGTTGAAACGCAAGAAAGGCTGCTCAGTCATTGAGGTTGAAAGGCAATGAGACCGCCTTTCTTGCACTCCCTTTGTTGAGCTCCCATAAGCGCCTGATGGGACAATGGATGGACAGTTCAGACAGGAGAGGGACAAAAGTTGTCTGCCAAAAAGCCGGACAAAAGTTCTCGCCACATCGATAATCGACACACAAAAATGGCAAAAAACCGACATGGCGGAAACAAACAAACCTGAACCCTACGGGAGCAACTCACGAACTCATTAAACTCATTAAACTCACAAACTCACAAACTCACAAACTTGATTTACATAGGAGACAAGAATGACCGAAGATCTGAAAAAGATGTACAAGACCATTGTCCATGACCATTTTTCCCCCAAGATGGAGATCAGTTTTGTGGATGGGGAGAAACGACAGACGCTCTTTTATGAAAAAGTGACGTGGACCATTGATGATGTCCAGAAGGGGTTGCGATATGGCGAGAACCCGGGACAGGAGGCCGCGCTCTACAAGCTGGCCAACGGAAACCTCGTTCTCGGAGAGACCGAGACCATCCAGCCGGGCCAGCATCTGGCCTCGGATGTGGAGCTGTTGCAGTCCGGCAAGCATCCCGGAAAGACCAACTTGACCGATGCGGACAATTCCCTGAACATCCTCAGGTATTTCACAGGAAAGCCGACGGTGGTCATTGTCAAGCACAACAACCCCTGTGGCGTGGCCCAAGCGGACTCGCTCGCGGACGCGTACCAAAAAGCCTACATGGCGGACCGGGTCGCCGCGTTCGGGGGATGCATTGCCGTGAACCAGCCGATTGACAAAGCCACCGCGGAGGCGGTCTCCGAACAATATGCCGAGGTGGTGGTCGCGCCGGCGTTCGAACCCGGCGTGATGGATATCTTGGGAAAGAGAAAGAACCTCCGGGTGATCCAAATCGGCAACATGGATCGGCTCCATGAATTTGTGGGAAAGCGGGTGGTGGAGTTCAAAAGCCTGATGGATGGCGGACTGATTGCCCAGTGGTCCTTTGTGCCGGAAGCCCGTTCAAAGGAGGCCCTGCGCCTTTCAGAATGCGAGTACAAGGGGAATCTTCACCGGATCAATCGGGAACCGGAGCCCCGGGAATATGAGGACATGCTCTTCGGCTGGCTGGTGGAATCCGGGATCACATCAAATTCTGTGATCTATGTCAAGAACCTCGTGACGGTGGGCATCGGAACCGGCGAACAGGACCGGGTGGGCGTGGCGGAGATCGCCAGGGACAAGGCCTATCGGAAGCTTGCGGACCGATACTGCTTTGAGGCGCATGGCATCCCGTACAATGACTTGAAGGATGAGGAGAAGAGGGCCGACTTGGATCAGC
Source organism: Desulfobacterales bacterium (assembly GCA_029940115.1). Taxonomy (GTDB): domain Bacteria; phylum Desulfobacterota; class Desulfobacteria; order Desulfobacterales; family 4be13; genus JAOZRQ01. The sequence goes on along the minus strand of JAOZRQ010000823.1, from coordinate 473 downwards.
GGGTCGCGGATGAAAAAGGCGGACTGATCGGCGCGACCATGGTGAGTGACGCGTTCTTCCCGTTCAGAGACGGGGTGGATGTCGGCCTTCGGGAAGGCATCACCGCCGTGATTCAGCCAGGCGGGTCCGGGAATGACTATCAGTCCATCGAGGCATGCAACGAGGCAAACGCCACGATGGTCTATACCGGTCAGAGGAGCTTCAAGCATTGAAAATGTGATATGGAGTTCAACAGAAAGATTGTCCCGGGCGCAGTTTGCAGTTCCGCCTTCACACCGCCTGAAGGCGGAACTACAAACTGGGGATTCCGGACAAACATCATGTTGAAAGCTCTAGTACAGCAATTCATAAGTTCGTCACCCCCTCTGCTCCCGCCGGGTTGCCAAATCCGGCGGGATGGCGGCTCGGAGTCGTCGATGCCCGGCAGACCCCGTGCCCGCTCCCGCCGGATTGCCAAATCCGGCGGGGATGGC
>JAOZRQ010000322.1 GCA_029940115.1 Desulfobacterales bacterium | reverse complement strand
GCTGTAGGCTGTAGGCTGTAGGCTGTAGGCTGTAGGCTGTAGGCTGTAGGCTGTAAGTAATCGGCCATAAATTCTCAGGTGTCGGTGGATTCCGGGTCGTTGCCGAGAAAAGTCCCTTTTCTCAGCATCGCCCGGAATGACAGGCTGAGGGAAATCCTGGAAAACTTTTGGCCAATTACTTAAAATGCTCCAAATCCAAAAATTGAGCTTAGAGCTTACAGCTTAGAGCTTGCAGCTTCGAGCTTGCAGCTTCGAGCTTGCAGCTTCGAGCTTGCAGCTTCGAGCTTACAGCTTCAAAAAAGGAGAATGGCCATGCAGAGTGGCTCTGACCGTCTGATGGCGGAGATCAACGTGACCCCGTTTGTGGATGTCATGCTGGTGTTGCTGATCATCTTCATGGTCACCGCGCCCATGATGATCCAGGGAGTGGATGTCAATTTGCCGGAAACGGCCGCCAGCGCGCTTCCATCGGAAGATGAGCCGCTGGTGATCACGATTACCAAGGATCAGCAGGTATATATCAATGATTATTCGGTGACATTCGACGTTCTTCAGGCCAAACTGGTAAAGATTCTTGAGAACCGGTCGAGCCGCGTGGTCTATTTCCGGGCCGACAAAGACGTATCCTGGGGGATGGGGGTCCGGGTGATGGCCGAGATCAGAGGGGCCGGCATTGAAAATCTGGGCATTGTGACAGAACCGATAGAACGGGATAAGAAGAAAAAAGCAGAAAGCTGATGCAGACCGATGAAGCGACTTATCTGAACCGTGGGACAGAAAAGAAGGGATGGCCTTATGCCTTGGCGTTCTTCTTTTCAATCCTGTTCCATATGATTTTTCTGGGGATATTGCTGTTCGCGCCGATGAGTTCGTCGGATCCCGGAAGATTTTCCCCTTCTTCTGTCATTGATGTCCGCATGGTGACACTTCCGGCAAAGGAATCTCCTGCGGAACCAACAAAAGCTGAGGACGCGCGGCCGGAACCTGAAAAACCCGAACCAAAGAAAGTCCGGCCAAAGCCGAAGAAAGCAACGAAGAAGCCCCCGCCGAAACCCAAAGAGCCGGATGTCCGGTTGTCAAAGTTCGAAACGCCTGACCCGAATGAGGCGGACAAAGACAGGGACGGATATTCGCCAAACCGGGGGGATTGCAATGACAATGATCCGAAAATCCATCCGGCCGCGTCTGAGATATGCGGAGACGGGATTGATCAGGATTGTAATGGAAAAGACCTTGCATGTGAGCCGACACCCACAAAAAAACCGGAAAAGCCACAAGAGGAGCCAAGGGAACTCCCGAGAAAGCTCCCCAAATACAAAAAACCGGACACAGTGGAACCCGCTGAAACACCGGACACAGTGGAACCCGCTGAAACACCGGACACAATGGAAACACCGGACACAATGGAACCCGCTGAAACACCGGAAGATGTGACGGTTGCGAAAACCAAGGATGAGCTGATCAAAGAGTGGAAGGAGAAGTATGTGGATAAAAGAGGTGCAGATCAGGAGGAGACGGACCGCGTCACCCAAGATGCCGGAGAGGCAACCCAAGAGATCGGACAGGGAACCCCCCAGGAGGTGGGACAGGGAGACGCGGTGGCAAATGCGATCGCGGCTCAGTACCAGAGTGATCAGGCCATCCGATATTACGCAGGCCGTGTGGTTGCCAATCATATCAGAAAGAATTGGACCCTTCCCAAGCACTTGAGCGACAGGAAAACCGGGCGGGAGGGGGTCATCGTCATCAAGATCGGGCGAAACGGTCAGATCGTGGAGCACTGGCTTGAGAAGCCATCTGGAGACCGGTATCTCGATGAATATGTTCAGAAGGCGATCATCAAGTCGAATCCGCTCCCCTTTCCGCTCCCCAGTGAGTATATCGGCAATTATTCTGAGATCGCACTCAGATATGATGACAAAGGGTTGAAGTGATCAGAATGGGAAAATCGTTTATCAAACTGTTCGTTGTGGTGGCCTTGTTCCTAAAGAAACCCAGTTTTTCGGAAAAACTTGGTTTCTCTCTCAGCCAGTTCGTTGTGGCTACCTTCGCAGTTCTCTTGACTTGTTCCGTGTCGGGCGCGGCAGAGCGCACATATGTTGATCTCGGGGCCCCTTCCTTGCAGAAGATCCCCATTGCCATCCCTCTCTTTCCAACCACGCCTGACAGTGCCAAACTTTCAGGAAAGCTGTCGGATTTTTGTTCGGATTCGCTTGATTTCACCGGCTATTTCAGGATCATTGATCGTGGTGCGTTCCTTGAAGACTATCGGGAAATGGATAACACCGGCGGGAGAACCAACTTCAGAAACTGGACCGTCGTGGGCGCGGAACTCCTGATAACCGGCGGCGTCCGTTCCGGAAATGACCAGATCGAAATGGAACTGAGGCTCTTTGACACACTCAAGGGGAGCCTGCTGGTTGGAAAAAAATATACCGGAAGGCTGACGGATCACCCGAGGATGATCCACCGGTTTTGCAGTGAGGTGATCTATCATCTCACCGGCACCCGAGGCGTGTTTGACAGCAAAATCGCCTTCATATCCAACGGGTCAGGCAACAAGGAGGTTTACCTATGCGATTTTGACGGGCAACATCCGAAGCGGTTCACCCGCAATCATGCGATCACCCTTTTTCCGGCATGGTCGTCCGATGGCAAATGGCTGGCCTATACCTCATACAAAAGAGGCAGGCCCCACATTTACATCGAACATCGGAGAGAGAAGCACGGCTTTGTCATTGACAAAAAGGGGATCAACATAACGCCTGCATGGCTTCCGGGTCAGTTCAAGCTCGCGGCCACCCTCTCCCATGAGGGGAATCAGAACATCTATCTGCTGACTGGCAAAGGTCGGCAGATCAAAAAGCTCACCACGAGCTGGGGAATTGACACCTCTCCCACATGGTCTCCTGACGGCAGACGGATGGCCTTTGTCTCAAACCGGGCCGGGACACCCCAGATTTATGTCAAGCGCATTGATTCAGGCCGGGTTGAACGGCTGACATTCCAGGGAAAGTACAATACCCAGCCCAATTGGTCTCCCAAGGGGAACAAAATCGCATATTCCGCCAGGATGAACGGACGCCACCAGATCTGCACCATCGGCTTTGACGGGAAGGGCCCGGTGCAACTGACAAGCCGTTCAGGGGACAACGAATCCCCCTCATGGTCCCCGGACGGCAGTATGATCGTGTTTGGTTCCACACGCGGGGGACCGTCCCGGATGTATGTGATGACCGCTTATGGAACGGACCAGAGACGTCTGCTTGCCCTGCCAGGAGAACAGACGAATCCGGCATGGTCTCCGGCGGGTGTTGACAATTGAAGTTTCACAGTGAAGGAGGAAAAATGCGAAAAGAACTGCGTATGATTTTGCTGGTGGTCTTTGTCATTCCAGGGATCATGCTGGCCGCTTCATGTACCAAAAAGGAGATCAGAACATCGCCTGTCATATCTTCTGAGCCTCCTGTCTATGAGGAGAGTCCTCTGACAAGGCATGAGGCCCCGACCACCACGTCTGAAAGGGACATGATGGCAAGGGAGCATGCGATTGAGGATGAGCGGCTCAGGCAGGAGCGCCTCAGAATGGAGGAGAAGGAACGGCTGGAACGTCTCCGAAGGGAAGGGGAAAGAATAGGAGGAGAGGTCGCGGCCTCTCCCTATCCCTACACTCAGGTGGCATCTGGAGGCTCCCCCATCTGGGAGGATATCTACTTTCCCTATGACAGTGCCGCGCTTTCTCCGGACGCGCAGGACATGTTGCGACAAAAGGCGGAATGGTTGCGGAACAATCCGAGTGTCTCTTTGATTGTCGAGGGACACTGTGATGAGCGGGGAACCAACGCCTACAACATGGCCTTGGGAGACAGACGGGCGGAAAGCGTGAAAGCCTTTTTGGCAAATCTCGGGGTCCCGAGATCCCGGATGACCACCATCAGCTACGGCGAGGAACAGCCGTCCGTTCTGGGGAGTGATGAGGCCGTTTGGCGAAGAAACAGGCGTGTGCATTTTGTCTTGGAATAATGTCTGTGTACGGACAAGAAACCCGGCTTTTTCTGGCGGTTTGGGAATCTGCCCGTTCGGGAAAAAAGCCTGCCCCCGACGTTTTTTATCGGGGGCCGGGTTTCTTGCCACCACAACTTTTTTTCTGATTATAACGGATTTAGGGGAGGCCTTGAACTCGAACTTGAACGTGAACTTATACTTGAACTTGAACTTGAACTTGCCCACAAATTAACATTCAAGTTCACGTTTAAGTTCACGCTCACGTTCACGGGCAGGCGGCCTCCCCGAAAAGCGTTATAATCAGCTTTTTTTTCTTAACGTCCATATTTTGATAGTGGAAATGCCATGAAATTCATCTCACTCATTGTTTCAGCATGTTTGACCATCTGTTGCGGATGCGCGTTGCAACAGGACATGTATGCGCTTAACGACCGCATCATCGCCCTTGAAGATCGCAACAAGAGGCTGGAGGCACGAGAGGCCGCAAGAAAAAGGGAAAGCGAGCGGATCAAATCCCGGGTGGAAACTTACAGTAAAACCCATGAGGAAAAGACCCAGCGGCTGAGAGACCAGTCCGCCGAACTCCAAGCCATGTTTGAAAGATTCAGAGAGGAAATCCAAGGCGTAAGAGGGGAAGTTGAGGAGGCCGATTATCTGTTGAGGCGGGAAATAGGGGAAATTCAGGAATCTCAGAGTCAGACGGACAGCAAATTGAACCTGTTCGAAGACCAGTTGAAGCGCGTGGAATCCAAGAGAATGCCGGTGCAACAAGCCCCAGTGTATGGCAGAACCCGTGTTGTTCCCCCAGAACCAGCCGTTGTGGCTCCGATCCCCCCAAAGCCGGTGGTCAAGCCCGAACCTCAGGGCCGAATAGCCGCGGGACTTTCGGAAAATGAGTTGTACGCGCTGGCAAAACAGGCTTTTGACCGGGCCGATTTTGAGACAGCGAGGGAAGGGTTCAGAAAGTTGATTGCCGCATATCCGTCGTCGAGACGTGCGGACAATTCACAGTTCTGGCTCGGAGAGATCTACTACCGGGAGAGACGGTATGAAGAGGCCATCTTGGAATACCAAGAGGTCATCGAAAAATATCCCGACGGCAACAAGGTGAAAGCCGCGCTTCTGAAGCAGGGCTTCGCCTTTTTCAGCTTGGGCGACAAGGAGAATGCCCGTCTGATCTTGCAGGAACTGGTGGACCGGTATCCAGACTCCCATGAGGCCAAGCTCGCGAGGGACAAGCTGGATTGGTTTTAGTTGTTTCAATGAACGGACAACAACCAGCCAACAAACAACCCATGAACAAATGAAAGTCATCGGCGTGGATCCAGGACTGGCAGCAACAGGGGTCGGAATTGTCAGAGGGAAATGGCTCAGAATTGATGGGTCTGCTTTCGGAGCCATTCGCACCTCAGCAGACATGCCCCTGCCGGAGCGGCTGAATCATATATTTTCCCAACTGTCGCTGTTGCTGAAGGATGAAAGCCCCGATCTGATGGTGCTGGAGGATGTCTTTTCCTTGGAAAAGTACCCGAAATCCGGAATAACCTTGGGAAAGGTGACCGGGGTACTCCTTCTTGCCGGGTGCCAGGCGGAGATTCCGGTGACTGAGGTTCCGGTGCGTGAGGCCAAGCAGATTCTGACCGGAAATGGCAATGCCGGCAAAAGACAGCTTGAAATTTCTGTCCGGCATCTGCTGAAACTAAAGGCCCCCATCAAACCCTTTCATGCGTCTGACGCGCTGGCATTGGCGCTGATCGGTCTGTTTCGATATCAAAGATGAGGAGAGCAACCTTTTTTTTTCATCTCTGAAATTTACGCTTGACGACTGATGAAAAAGGTCTTATCATATCACTTGTATGATGGGTGAGATGCTTGGCAAGCCGTTATTTCTGCGAACCCCATGACATCATAATAATCTGAAGACCATGGGCGTTTGAGGAATGACAATGAAATTTGACCCGTCAAGGTGATTATTGTTGTGAGATGGTTTCGTTCTGAGGGATTGTTTCTTTTTGTCAAAAATGACACCTGAAGTGTGAGACCTGTGAGAGAATGTTTTTTTGACCGTTTGAAAGGAGATTGACGCTTGGCAAATGGAATTGTAAAATGGTTTAATGACAGGAAGGGGTATGGCTTCATTGAGCAGGAAGACGGTACCGACATATTTGTCCATCACTCGGCAATTGAGGCATCGGGTTTCCGGTCACTTAATGAGGGGGACAGAGTATCCTTTGATGTGGAGCAGGGACCCAAAGGTCCTTCCGCGGCAAACGTGAAGCAGATGTAACGTGAAACGTGATTCGTGTTCCCGATAGTTGAACAAAAAAAGGCATCTCACCGGCGGGTGGGATGCCTTTTTTTGATCACTGGTATTTTCAACAGAAGTTTGTAGTCCCGCCTTTAGGCGGTGGCAAGAAACCCGGCCCCGACAAAAAACGTCGGGGCAAGCTTTTTTCCCAAACGGGCAGATTTCCAAACCGTCAGAAAAAGCCGGGTTTCTTTCCCCATCCACTTAAAATTGGGTGGCAAGAAACCCGGCCCCCGATAAAAACGTCGGGGGCAAGCTTTTTTCCCAAACGGGCAGATTTCCAAACCGTCAGAAAAAGCCGGGTTTCCTTCCCCATTCACTTTTTTTGTCCTGTACACAGAACTTGTTGACTCTTTCCCTTTCAGATGTTAATCTTGTCTGAACTTTCTGTGTACAGCAACTTGTAAATTTGCTCGTTGCCAGTTGCAACTTTCATGTTGTTGACCATGGCTGTTCGCAGGAATCACAATGAGAGTTTATTCGGAGGGACTATGGCAGTCGTTGAATATACCTTGGATGAGCATGTCGCCATTCTCACCATGAAGAGTGGCGAAAACCGCTTCAATCCCGATTTTTTGCAGGCATTGCTTGATGTGCTGGAGACAGTGGAAAACGAGACCGATGCCCAGACCCTTGTGGTAACGTCCGCACATGAAAAAATATTTGCCAACGGCATTGACTTGGAATGGCTTGTGCCGGTGATAAAGAAGCGGGATGTTGGTGCCGCGAAGAATTTTTTTTACCTGATGAACAAACTGTTCAAGAAGACCCTGACCTATCCGCTGATCACCATCGCGGGGATCAACGGCCATGCCTTTGCCGGCGGCGCGATCTGGAGTTGCGCGTTTGACTTCAGGTTCATGCGCTCGGACAGGGGGTTTTTCTGCTTTCCGGAGGTGGACCTGGGGATCCCGTTTCTGCCCGGAATGCTCGCGTTGCTGAAAAAGGCGATTCCCATGTACAAAGTGGAGGAAATGGTCTATGGCGGGAAACGTCTAACCGCGGAGGAATGTGAGACGCATCACATCATCACAAAGGCATGTCATATGGACTCCCTGATGAGTGAGACCCTTGCATATGCGAAGTCCCTCAACAAGAAAAGGGAGATTGTCCGTGAGATCAAGGCCAGGATGTACCAGCCGATTGTCCAAGCTTTCGATGTTGAGGATGTGCCTTATATTGAGTCAGGAAAATTCAACATTGAGGTCATTTCGTGAAGATATTCATCACTGGCTTTCAATTTGCATATCCTGATCTGAGCTCGTGAGTCATAAGTTCTCTGGAAATCCTGAAAGACATTCCCGCAAGTGTCTGAAATCACTGGCACCCGGGATTTTGTGCCCATTTTGCGGCTGTCAATGATTTCAGCATGTTACGAGAACTTATGACTGACGAGATCTGAGCAAGGCCCTTGAAAATATAATCTGACCGTTGTTGAGTGGAAAAGGAGTGCTGAAATGAGCCCCTAGGCGATATTTTAGCATTTCAGCGGGCGCTAAAATTCATTTCAGCACTCCTCTGAGGGCGCATTCACAAGTTGGGGGAATTGTCCCGGAGGGACCTCTTTCGGACACGGA
>JAOZRQ010000822.1 GCA_029940115.1 Desulfobacterales bacterium | reverse complement strand
GACCTGCAATGGAGGCCAGCGGATCCAGAGGCACGACACAGGAGATGAAAAAAGAGACCACCATGATGCCGAGCACGGTTATTGCCAGACTGAACAGACGTTTTGCAACATATTCTATCATTCGACACCCATTTCCATTCATTAAAGACCTACGAGGTTTTAAAAACCTCGTAGGTCTGGAGTAGGTCTGCTCACTTTTTGCCGATTGACCACATCTTGACTTTGTCCAAGACAGCCGCGGGATGGAAGCCAGCAACATTTTTCAGGACCGCATGCTGATACACCGTCTGCATGAGGAACGCGTAAGGTCCCTCTTTCTGAAGAATGTCGTTGATCTCTTTGTAAATGGCAATGCGTTTGTCATTGTCCATTTCAAGGCTGGCCTCCTTGACCATGCTGGAGGTCACATCATTATAATAGGCGTTTCTCCAGGAAAGCTGCTTTGCCTTGTAATCCGCAAAGGGTTGCGCGTTGGTGTGCGGATCGCTGTAGTCCGGGCCCCAGCGGGCAAGAATCAGGTCATGCTTCTGCGCCCTGTATTTGGGCCAGAGCTGGGATGAGACCATCTGGTTGAGAGTGAGTTTTATCCCGATCTGGGCCAAGTGGTTCTGGATTGCCTGAGCCAGTTCAGGATAAGGTGTCTGATTGGAATGATCCATCTGCAAGGCAAGACCATCCGCATAACCAGCCTTTTTCATGAGGCCGCGTGCTTTTTCAAGGTCTTTTTTGAAGACAATTTTATCTTCATAACCGGCAAACCCCTTGGGAATGAATGTGCCAGTCTGTCTCGCCGCCCCGCCGAGAAGATCGTCTGTCAGCGCTTTATAGTCAATTGCGTACCGGATGGCCGTGCGGACCCGGTTGTCCTTCAGTCCCTCCTTTGAGACATTCATGCCGAGATAATAAATCTTGTCATCGGAATAACGCCTTATGACGAGGTCTTTGTTGTCTTCAACGGACTTGATGTCGTCTTGGGTCAGATTCCAGGCGATGTCCAGATCACCCTTTTCCACCTGAAGCCTCCGACTTGCCGCCTCGGTGATGTCTTTTATGATAATCCGTTTGACCTTGGGGGGATGGGCAAAGTGGTCCTTGTTTGCATCAAGGACGATCTTGTCACCCTTTTCCCACTTCCGGAGTACGAACGATCCTGATCCGGCCGAGTTGCGCGACAGCCAAGTGGTTCCAAAATCGCCTTTCGGGTACTTGTCTGTGTTGGCAATATGCTGTTTGACCATCTTGGAATCAACAATGCTGCTTGCAACCGATGCCAGACAGGCCATGAAGATGCCGCCAGCATATTTTTTCCCCATGATGATCTCCACAGTATGTTTGTCAACAGCCCGCACAGAATCCATGGTGATCTCAAACTGGGTCAGAATGAACGCGGGCTGGTCATTCAGCCCGACCAGCCTTTGAATGGAATAGACCACATCATCGGCTGTCAGCAGGTTTCCACTGTGGAACTTTATACCTTTCTTAATATGGAACGTCCAGGTTTTTCCGTCATCACTGACTTTCCATGATTCTGCCACCGAGGGCACTGCTGTCTCATATTTCATAGGCAGATAATCAAACAGCCTGTCGTATATCTGCGCGTCCACACCTGTCGAACCAAACTCGAAAGCAACCTGTGGGTCAAGGGAAACAATGTCGTTTGTTGACATGCCGATGACAAGCACATCTGAACGTGACGCTGCATGAAGCCCCGGCACGATGAATGCCGATATGGCCAGAACAGCGACAATGAAAAAAAATGGTTTCCGCATTACGTTAATTTACCTCCTTTTGTTAAGGAACTGTGACCGAACAAGTTCCCCATTCCCGCTCCTGCCGGATTGACAAATCCGGCAGGCGGTTCGGATTTGCCAATCCGAACCGAGCATGCTGGGGATGTTGTTTGGTCACGATTACTAAGTTTACACTCATTGATTTACGATAAGATTATTAAGGATCATGGATTAAACAGCTTTCTCATTGTAAACCGCAGATGAACACGGATGAACGCAGACGGCCTAGGTGCTGGGCAGGGTGCGGGCTCATCCGCGGTTTGTGAAAGTTGTTTGATTCCCATTCCTTTGTACAGGACAAAAAAATGAGCGAGCAAAGAAACCCGGCTTTTTTTCTGTCG
>JAOZRQ010000321.1 GCA_029940115.1 Desulfobacterales bacterium | reverse complement strand
AAAAGACCTCCGAGGTTTTCAAAACCTCGGAGGTCTGGATGAATTGGTTGAGCTCTCACAAACGCCTGACGGCACCCTGAAAGCTTGCGTTGAAGCCGGGGATCAATTCCAAATCGTTCGTGACCGGATTTGGCAATCCGGCGAGAGCGGAGTTTGCTTCCCCCGCTCGGTTCGGATTGCCAAATCCGAACCGCCATGACCGCCGGATTTGCCAATCCGGCGGGAGCTGGGTTTACTAAGACATGCCCATGCACAATGATTCTCATGAAAAGAAAAAGGGGTGGACTCATGAGATTTTCAGGACAGATATGCAAAGACGGAAAATTTTGGCTGGCGGAAATTCCGATTCTTGAGCTGATGACTCAGGGGCGCACGGAGAGGGAAGCCTATGAGATGGTCGCCGACATGCTGGAGAGCATGGTCAACAGGGAGGGATTCAGAATTGAGGTGTTCAGGGGATCCGACAACAGGTTCGAGGTCGGCTCCTCGGAAACCAGGCACATGATAGGCCTGCTTTTGCAACGAAAACGTGAGATCAGCGGACTTTCCCCCTCCAGGTCGCCAATCGCCTCGGCACATCGTCATGTGACACATACGCCCGATATGAGCAGGGAAGATCGGCTCCGACAGTCGGGAGGCTCAATGAGCTTCTCCATGCCGTGTGCCCAAAGACTGACATTGTCATTGATGAGAGTGCGATTTCCTGACATTTTTGTCAGGCGGGACACAATTTGGATACCTCATCGCCCTGAAATTCGGTTCGGATTGTCAATTTCCAATTCATTCAGGCACGATTTGAAAAATCGTGCGACTATTGAGTAAGGAGGATTTCATTATGAAACCACGACAAACCCGTCCTTCAAGGCCGGGACGATCCTGGCCGGCGATGCTCGCCATCGCCTTGGTGCTCTCCCTTCCGAGTCTGCCACAGGCGGGCCAGGAGATTACGCAGACCTTTGAGCTGAGGGAGGGATGGAACGCCGTGTTCACCGAGGTGGCACCGACCGAGGCCGACCCGGACGTGGTCTTCGCGGGGACCCCAGTGACCCAGGCGCTCACCTACCATCCGAAGAACTCGCCGGTCCAGTTCATCCAGGACCCCGGGGAGACCCCATGGGAGAAGCACGGATGGAGCCGCTGGACCCCGCCCGGCACACCCGAGGCCCTGTTCAAGAGCCTCTTCGCCATCCAGGCGAACCAGCCCTACCTCCTATATTGCACGGCGGACCACACCCTGCAACTGACCGGGATCCCGGAGTTCCGGGAACAAAAATGGCAACCCGACGCGTTCAACCTCGTCGGCTTCCATGTGGACCAGACCGCGCCCCCGACATTCGCCCAGTTCTTCGAGGGATCCCGGGGCCATGCGGTCTCCCACATCTACTACCTTCATAATAACAGATGGTTGCGCGTGGCCGACCCCTCCGGCGTGAACATCACCTCGGGCCAGGCGTACTGGATCTGGTGCGAGGGCGGATCCAACCACCAGGGGCCCATGGAACTCGGCATTCCCGGGACGGGCGACGGCCTGAACTTCCTCGCGGCCGTCGACGAGCTGGAGATCGAGGTGACCAACCGCTCCCCGAACCCGCTCACCTTCACCCTGGCACCGGTGGGAACCCTTCCGGTCCCCCTCTCCCTGGTGAAATCGGCCATCACGGAGGAGACGGTCGTCACCTACGAGCCCTTCACGGCCTATTCCCCCGAAGTCTCCCTAGAGCCGGGGGAGAAACACAAGGTTCGCCTGGCCGTGCGCCGCAAGGATGTCACCGCCGACGAGGTCACCGGCCTGCTGAGAATATGTGATGACATCGGGGACTGCCATTACATCAAGGTGCGAGCGGATAAAATATGAAGGGTTGAAGGGTTTAAGGGTTAAGGGTTAAGGATGAAATAGGTTCTTCATCCTTCATCCTTCATCCTTCAGATTTCAGATTTCATCCTTCAAAAAAAGGAGATCATAATTATGGAAACAGACCGAACCATCCGCAAGCTGATGCTGGCCCTTTTCCTGGCCCTCATCCTTCATCCCTCATCCTTCATCCTTTCCCATGCCGGCATTCCCGAGCCGGAGACGGTGATCTGGGGCAAGGTGTTCAACACCGTCCACGGGAACAGGATTGAGGTGACGGAGGGAAAGGTGGAGTGGATCCTCCGGGCAAGGGACGGCGGACAGAAAAGCTATGGGTTCGTCACCAATGTGGAATGCATCGAATGCAACGAATACAACGAAGACGAGAAGGAAGGATGTGTCGAATGCGAGAGTTACGCCTACATGCTCAAGGTTCCCCAAGAGGCGGTCGTCGCGGTGGCCGGCATGGAGGTGGACGACGACGCGATCCCCCTCACGGAGACGGACCGCCAGTACGACCACGTTGAGGTGAGGGTCGGCGGGAGCGTCGCCCGCATCGTCCCAAAATCGCCGGAGTGGCAATACATCCGGGCCGGCCAGCCCCGACGCTCCGCGTACTACGAGGCGGACTTGGAGTTCATCAGCGAGCTGGGTGACACCGACGGCGACGGGATCCCGGACTGGTGGGAGAAGGAACACGGCCTGAACGTCAACCTGCCGGACGACGCGGCGGCGGATGCCGACGGTGACGGCTGGACCAACCTCGACGAGTTCGGGAGGGGCACGGATCCGAACCAGGGCAACACGGTCCCCTCCCTGCTGAACGACACCCTCACCGTTTATGAAGGCGGGACGGTCCAGTTTCGCCCGGAGATCGCCGACTCGGACACGCCCCCGGAGGACCTGCGGATCAGGTTCATGGGCTTTCCGCCGGGGATCCGCCTCGTGTCCCAGGGAGGCGAGTCACACGGCAAGCCCCTCATGGCTAGGGCCACCGTGACCTTGGCCGACTTGGAGGCCGGAAGGGTGCTGCTGGAGCAGACCGCACCCGGCAATGATGATCCGACCATGAATCTGGAACTGAGCGACGGGACCCACGGCACGGTGACCACATCCCTGAATCTGACGATCTTCCGCCCCTCCCTCACCGATGGGACCGACGCGACCTACTGGGCCGACGCGCACCATTATTCGGAGCAACGGGAGACAGGGTCCCCGCCTGCCGATATTTTGCCGGATCGGTCCGGAAACGACTTTGTCGGAGATTTCCGCCGCGTGACGACTGACGACTTGGTGTCCCCGTCGGATATCCACCTCGTAGACGCGGCCACGCCCTCGGGCAAGCCGGCCATCGGACTTGATGGGACCGGATGGTTTGAACTCCCTTATGCGTCCCCCGCGCTCCCGGACGGCGACCTCACCCTGTTCTCGGTGTTCAAATCATCGGGCAGGGGGGATCAGATACTTGCATCAGGCCCCTTCTTCGAGGTCGGGATCACCGGGACGGACCACCCCTCGCATCCGGGGGAGCTGTTCACGGCGACCTCCACGGAGACGGTTTATGGCAACCGGGGGGTGAGGAGCCAATGGCACATTGCAACGGTTCGCCGGTCCGCCGCCGGGACGGCCCGCATTGACTTGGGCGGCCTGTGCGCCGGCGGCCCTTATGCGCATGAAGAGGTTACAAAGCTCGGGACAGACCCGGTGATTGGGTCCAGGAACGAGTGGATCTACAACTTCACCGAAAATGATTGGGAGTTCGGGACTGGCAGTATGTTCGACGGCGAGCTGGCCGAGATGCTGGTCTTTGGCAAGGAACTGCCTGAAACACGGAGGTGGCGGATCCACGGATACCTCCTCAGCAAGTGGTTCGGCCACGCGGTGAGCGACTTCTCCGCGTCCTCCCGGCCGGTGTTCCTCGCCGGCGCGTCTGGATACGGGAAGCTCACGTCGGAGGGCTACTCCTACGAGACCGACTTCGCCCGCGGATCTGACGCGGACCGCCCCTATTTCCTGCTCGGCGGCCACGGGGACGACATTCTCATGGGCGGATACGAGGACGACATCCTTGTTGGCGGCCACGGTGCCGACGAATTTATGGGATACGGAGGCCGGGACATCTTCGTCGTGGGCGACGGGGACACCGTGTGGGACCTCAACGTCGCCGACGGCGACGTGTTGTACCTGAGTCACCTGATCCAGGACACCGGCCGAAGTTTAGGGGACCATCTCCGCTTCGAGATTAGCCCCCAGTCGGGTGGGGACAACTGGACGCTCCTGCGAATCGACGCTGACGGTGACGGGAGCGGCTTCGACGACGCGGTGATCGCCTTGGCGAGCGTGGTCTTCCGGGACATCGACTTGGACCGGCTTTGGGCCGATGGCCACCTGCACACCGGGGGACCCCGGCCGGAACTCCGCGTCGGCTTGGAGCCGAAGGCCGGGAGCGAGTCCGCGTTTCGGATCATATTCTTCGGGGGCGACATCCCCAACGACATGACCCTGCGCCTCGGGCTTGACGGCGAGGCGGACGACGCGACCTACCCGGTGAGGATGGAGGTCTGGAACGAACTGGCCGCCGCGTACGAGTCGAGAGTGTTCCCGAACGGCGTGGTCCCGATCTCCCTGAAGCCCGGAGACACGGGCCTCACCGCGGAGGTGTTGCCGAGGGCCGGGCTTCCCGAGGGGGAGGCCGAGGCCGTGGACGTCACCCTGTTGCCCATCCCGGAACTCTACGACTTGGCGGAGGCCCACGCGGTCCGAGCGGTGGCCCTCGGGGACGGGAACACACCGTTCCCCGCCGGCGACAGCCACAGTGCGGACTACAATCCCGCGGACAATCTGATTGGCCTCGGGGAGCTGCTCCGAGTGATCCAGCTCTACAACACCATCTCGTACAGTTGCGACCCGGCCGGCGAGGACGGCTACGCCGCGGACGACAGCGGGGATCATATCTGCATGCCCCACGCCTCCGACTACAACCCCCAAGATTGGCGCGTCGGGCTCAACGAGCTCCTCCGCCTGATCCAGATCTACAACTCCGGGGGGTACGAGCTGGATCCGCTGGGCGAGGATGGGTTCTCCGTGAAGTAGGAAGTCTGAAGTCTGAAGGATGAAGTCTGAAGTCTGAAGGATGAAGTCTGAAGGATGAAGTCTGAAATCTGAAGGATGAAGTCTGAGGGATGAGGGATGAAATGAACACTTCATCCTTCATCCCTCATCCTTTTTGCCTTTGGATTGGCCAATCCGAGCCATCAGAAGCGGAGGATTATACTGGAAATTCAGAATCAGGCATCAAAATGGCCAGATCCAATGATATCAACAGGTTACAGTGGGTCAAAATCCAAAAAGTGCAAAAGCATAGACATTATGAGGAGGCAACAACATTATGATCGATCAAATGGCCAACATCAATCTGAGCTATCTGATTGAATTGTCAAAGAATACCGGAAGGGCTGTGGAACAGTTTGAGAACTTCAACCAGTTTCTTCTTGAACAGGGATGCATGTTCGAGGAGAATCCCCTGCCGATCCTTCTGAAACCGAATTTCATCTCACCCAAGCAGACACGCATACTGACGTATGCGGTGGAAAAGATCAGCGGTGTGTTGAACAAGTTTATCGGACTTTATCTTCGGGATGAGCAGGTTCGGAATGTCCTGAAGTTCAGTGACGAGGAGAATGAACTTTTTTTCATTGATCCCCGATACACCATACCGCTGGTCATTTCCCGGCTGGATGCGTTTATGAACGATTATGCTGTGAAATTTCTGGAATTCAATTGTGATTCCCCTGCCGGCGCGTCCTATTCCGATGTGGTTGAACTCGGTTTCAGGAATGTCTTGCAAAAATATTCGTCCCTTGATTCTTGGGATGTGGAATACACCAGCCGCAATGGCCCCCTTCTGGATGGGTTGCTCACCTGCTACAATGAGTTCAGGGCCGACAACCCGTCGCTCCCCTCCCAGCCGGTCATTGCCATCGTGGATTGGCAGGATGTCTCCACATCCACTGAATTTGAGATGTTGAGGAAATTCTTCTCAGACAAAGGATGCCCCACCCTTATCACCAGCCCTCAGCAGTTCAGCATCAGCGGAGATTGTCTCCTTGCTGACGGCGAGCAGGTCCATCTGATCTACAAACGGGTCATCACACGGGAACTGCTGGAAAAGCGGCATGAGGCGGAAGACTTCATCGAGGGAATCCGGGACGGGCTGGCCTGTGCCTGCAATCCCTTCCGCTCTTACATCGTCGGCAACAAGAAGATCTTGGCGGCGCTGACCGATCCCCGGTTCCAGCACATCTATGATGCGGACGAGTTGGAAGTGATCCGCCGCACCATTCCCTGGACCAAGATACTGGCGGACACAAAGGTGACATACAAAGGGTTTGCGGTGGGCCTTCGGACCTTCATCTCCGACAACAGGGAACGATTGGTGCTCAAGCCGGCAACCTCTTATGGGGGAAAGGATGTCTTTTTGGGAAACGAGACGGATCAGGAGACATGGCAAAGGGTCATTGATGAGAACATCGAAGCCGAGGGCTGGGTGGTTCAGGAATATGTCCCGATTCCCCGGGAGATATTCCCCGTGATTGAGGGGGAAACCCTGAATCTCCAGTTGAAGAACGTGAACATCAATCCCTTCGCGTTCTTGGGCAAATACAGTGGAACCACCTCCCGGGTTTCAGACAGTTCCATCATCAATGTCAGCCAAGGCGGGGGCATCGTGCCCACTGTAAAGGTGACCAAAAAGAAGGATATCATCAAATTGAGTTAGAAAGTTGGGCATCCTTCATTTTGTCTGAAAAGTGGTCTGCACTTCCCAAATGAGCGAGAAGCTTGTGGTTCCGCCTTCAGGCGGTGCCACACCGCCTGAAGGCGGAACCACAAACTTTTTGGCTTGAAAAATGTGAACCATAAATGAAGGATGCCGAAAGTTGAAACTGGAAAGTTGAAACTGGAAATTAGAAACTCCCTTCAAAACTTGGCATCTTTCATCAAGTTTGAAGTTTCAAGTTTCCAACATGAAGGAGCTTTCATGCCGTCGGAGCAGATTTTTTCGTTGAACGAGATCAGAAGTCGCTTGGAAAAAGGGGATTTGCCGTTTTCCGGAATCACGGAACTCGGGTCCGCTTATGTTGAATTTCGCCGGCCTGCCTTTTATGCGGGGATCGCCATACACGCGGGAGACAGGGTCCGGGATGAGATACTGAAGTGCATGGCGGTGAGCCAGGAAGACCGGTACCGGGAAGAAGACCCGCATACGGACCGATTCATAAGGGATTTCCCGATTCAGATCATCGGCAGGGATTCCCGCTTTGAATATGATATCAACAGGAAAAGGGAGACAGCGGTTTACCAGACGCCGGAGATGGCGTGGGGCCTTGACGTGCTGAACATGCCCCTGAGCAATGCGCTGATCCGGCGATCCCTTAAGAAATACGATGAGTTTCATGCCCTCATGGACATTCTTGCGGACTATCTGTGCGGGCAACATGAACACGGCGTGATTTTTGACTGCCACTCCTACAATTACCAGCGGGAAGAGAGACGTCCATGGTATGAGGATGAGAAACCGGTCATCAACGTGGGAACCGGCCCGGTGAATCGGGAGAGGTTCGCTCATACGATTGACGATCTGATGAGCCGACTCTCTAAGATATCCGTCGAAGATCGTCCGATTGACGTGGGGGAGAATGTGGTCTTTAAAGGCGGGCATCTTTCCCAAAGGCTTTCCAAGGCCCATCATGACACGCTTCTTGTCCTTGCCATTGAGTTCAAGAAGGTCTTCATGGATGAGCATTCCGGAGAGTTGTATGAGGAAGTTCTTGAAAAATTGGCAGAGCAATTTTCAAAGGCGGCAACCGCGTGTCTGAGTGCCTGATTGACAAGACTGGGAACTTGTGGTCTTGTTCCTGCTCTCAATCTTGATGTCGCTCCCGGGAGCCGAAATGATGCAGAATCACAAAATCCGTTAGAACCAGAAAGATTAATGGGCATCCTTCATTTTGCCTGAAAAGTGGTCTGCACTTCCCAAATGAGCGAGAAGTTTGTGGTTCCGCCTTCAGGCGGTGTCACAC
>JAOZRQ010000821.1 GCA_029940115.1 Desulfobacterales bacterium | reverse complement strand
AACCAACTCACAAACTCACAAACTCACAAACTCTTCAAACTGATTTACATGGGAGATAAATTGTCAGAGACCATAAGAAAAATAGAGTCCCTTTTACCCAATGCTTGGGGTGTGGAGAGGTGTCTGCTGAGGCGAGAGCTGAATCGTGTCAGACGGTCATTCAAGACCTCATCTTCTGAGAAGATGCAGAAGAGGCTATCTGGCCTTGAAAGGCGGGTCCGCTCGTCTATCAAAAAGAAGAACCGCCGCAGGGAGAACCTGCCTGAGATCATCTATAATGAGAGCCTGCCGATCTTCGGGAAAAAGGATGAGATCATCCGCGCCATATCAAGGCACAAGGTGGTGATCATATCCGGCGAGACCGGTTCAGGAAAGACCACCCAGATCCCCAAATTCTGCCTTGAGGCAGGCCGAGGGATTGACGGGCGGATCGGCTGCACCCAGCCGAGGCGGATCGCGGCCACCACAGTGGCGAGCCGCATTGCGGAGGAGCTGGGGGAGGAAGTGGGCCAATCCATCGGGTATAAGATCCGCTTCAAAGACCAGACCAGCGAACAGTCCTACATCAAGATCATGACCGACGGCATTCTCCTTGCCGAAACCCATCATGATCCCTGGCTGAACGAGTATGACACCATCATCGTGGATGAGGCCCATGAGAGAAGCCTCAACATTGACTTTGTATTGGGCATACTGAAGACGCTTCTGAAGCGAAGGGGCGATCTGAAGGTGATCATCACCTCCGCGACCATTGACACCGAGAAGTTTTCAAAGGCGTATGATCACGCGCCTATAATAAAGGTATCGGGTCGGATGTATCCGGTGGAGGTGAAGCATGTTGAAACCGGGGAGCGGGGAGCGGCCTGCGGCCTGCGGCCGCAGGGTCGCATGTATCCGGAAGTTGAAACTGGAAATTTGAGACAGGTAACAGGTAACAGGAAACTCGAAACTCGAAACTCAAAACTTGAGACTCAACATCCAAGCCCCCTCGCCCCTCGCCCCTCGCCCCTCGCCCCGGACCACATTGAGATGGCGGTGGATGCGGTTTGGGGGCTTCTCAGGCGGAGCCATTCTGGGGATATTCTGGTATTCATGCCGACTGAGCAGGACATTCGGGAGACCTGTGAGATACTGGAGGGTCCGGCCCGAAACCCCCAATTGGGGACCCGACACTTGAATTTGAAGGTATTTCCGCTGTTTGCAAGGCTTTCAGGGGGAGAGCAGGGAAAGGTGTTCTCGCGTGTCAGTGGCCGGAAGATCATTGTGGCCACCAATGTCGCGGAGACCTCTGTCACCATCCCTGGCATCAAATATGTGGTGGACACCGGCTTGGCACGCATATCCCAATACATGCCCCGATCACGGACCACCGCGCTGCCGGTGGTGCCCATATCCAAAAGCAGCGCGGACCAGCGCAAGGGGAGATGCGGCCGGGTGGAGAATGGGGTCTGCATCCGCCTGTATCCCGAAGATGATTATCTGTCCCGGCCTCTGTTCACGCCACCGGAGATATTGAGGTCCAATCTGGCAGAGGTCATCCTGAGAATGATCGCGCTGAACTTGGGCGATGTCTCCCATTTCCCCTTTATTGACAAGCCTGCTCCCAAGCATATCAAGGACGGGTTTGATCTGCTGATGGAGCTGGGCGCGATTGAAACGGGAAACTCGAAACTCGAAACTCGAAACTCGAATGGGGGGCGATTTGTCTTGACGGAAAAGGGGCGGCTGATGGCGAAGATGCCGCTTGATCCGAGGCTGTCCCGAATGCTGATCCAAGCACAGGATGAAGGGTGTGTTCTGGAGATGGCGGTCATCGCATCCGCATTGAGCATCCAAGATCCGCGGGAGCGGCCTGTCGAAAGCCAAAAGGAGGCGGATCAGGCCCAGGCGGTCTTCAAGGACCCAACTTCCGATTTCATCACCTTACTCAACATTTGGAACGCGTACCATGATAAATGGCAGACCCTTAGAAGCGCGAGCAAGATGAGAAAATTCTGCAAAGCCCATTTCCTCTCTTACAAACGGATGCGGGAATGGCGGGATATCCACGCGCAGATATCCGAGGAGATTGGAAATTGGAAATTGGAAACTCGAAACTCGAAACTCGAAACTCGAAACTCGAAACTCGAAACTCGAAACT
>JAOZRQ010000320.1 GCA_029940115.1 Desulfobacterales bacterium | reverse complement strand
CACCAACTCACCAACTCACCAACTCACCAACTCACCAACTCACCAACTCACAAACCGATCACCGCGAATACTCATGCCGGATATAACGATCTCTCATGATGGTGACGCCTCTCTGATCATACCCCCCATCTTCCGGAAAATCAGAGAAGACTTCAATATCTGGCACAGAGACATGGAAGAAGTTCACATCAATTCGGCCAGTCACATCAAACCAGATTTTCACAAAGACATCCGGGTTTTCCCGGTTTCCCCACGTCACCTGGTTCGGATCCGCATGAAAGAGGCCCCATACGACCTGATCCCCGCGTGTCGTACCGCTCACGCCGCCGAGACGCCAGATCGCGTCAATGGACCCCCGCTCCTCAGTTCTGATCACCGAACCGATCCGGAGGCCATTGATGGTGGAATTTCCCGAGGGATCTCCCAAAGCCTCATAGCCTTCGGCCGGCAGGCCGTCCTCAGTATTATACTCCACATTGCCCTGAGCGCCCTCATAATACTGACGAATGTACCGGGTCCCCAAGTCGGTCATGTCTTGGCTGTCCCACTCCCCATCATACGGATAGTCGGAGTAAACCTCGATGTTCGGCACAGAGACATGGAAATAGTTCACATCAATCCGGCCGCTACGGTCAAACCAGACCTTGACAAAGAGATCCGGGTTCTGATAGGAGCCCCAATCCACATCGGTGGGACTGGCATAAAAATACCCCCAGACCACACTGTTGCCGTCTGTGGTGGTGTCCTCTCCCCCCGGTTTCCAGACCGCTTGAATGGGGTCTCCCCCCTCAATGTGGATCCTCGCACCGATCCGGAGTTCGGAGGTGATCATGTACCCCTCCACCACCGATGAGGGAGTCACGGTGACGGTCAGGGAATCGCTGGAGACATCCCCGTCCGCGTCGGTCACCGTGAAGGTGACCAGGTAAACGCCTTCCCTGTCAAAAATGACCAGTCCGGGGTCCTCGACCGAGGACTGAACCGCGCCGCCACTAAAATCCCAGCGATAGACAAAGGGCGCGTTGCCACTCGTGACATTCCCCTGGAAAAGGAGGGTCTTCCCTTTCTGCACACTCACATCCGACATCTGCGGGGACTCAATCGCGGCAATCGGCCTCACGTCTCCGGAAACCTTTTCGACGGTTATCGTGATCGAATCCGTGCTGGTCTCGCCATCCTCGTCCTTCACGGTGAACGTGACCATGTGACGCCCCGCGTCAGAGAAGGTCACATGGCCAGGGTCTTCCATGTCAGATGCCGCGGCACCCCCAAAATCCCAGGAATAGGTGAAGGGCGCGTTGCCTTGGGTCAGCGATCCCTGAAAATTCACGGACTCCCCCTCATTCACCAGCATGTCCGCAAGCGGAGATGAGATGGACGCCTTGGGCCATGTGTTCTCAGCCGACTCATTCACCGTTATCGTAACCGACGCGCCGTCCACATCCATGTCATGATCGGTCACCGTGAAGATCACCTTGTACTCCCCTTTGGTGGGAAAGGTGATGTCTCCGGGATCTTCCAGATCAGAGTTTTCCACCGCACCGCCAAAATCCCAGGAATAGGCATAAGGTGCGTTGCCTTGGGTCACCGATCCCTCAAAATTCACGGATTCCCCTTCATTGATGATCATATCCGAGACTGGCAACAGGATGGAGACCTCAGGCTCGGTGTCCTCAGGGCGTGCCCGCACCGTTATGATTAGAGAGGCGGTGTCTGTATCCGCAGGTTTGTCCATTTCGGTGACAGTGAAGGTGACGGGGTAAACCCCCGCGTCATGGAAGGTCACGTTTCCGGGATCCTCCATGTTGACGGATGTGGCCGCGCCGCTGAAATCCCAGGCATATCTGAAGGGGACGTTGCCGCTGGCCACGGTTCCCTCAAACCTCACCGATTCCCCCTCATAAATGGTCGCATCTGAAAGCGGGGACGACATGGCGGCAATCGGCCGGGTGTCGGTCGGACGTGTGATCACCCGTATGGTCACTGAATGGCTGTCGGTGTCCTCGGCATTGTTCGCCTCGGTGACGGTGAAGAGCACCTTGTAGGTTCCGACATTGTGAAAGGTCACGTCTCCGGGATCCTCCACATTGGCGTTTGGCACGGCCTCGTCAAAGTCCCAAGAATAGATGAAGGGCGCGTTGCCGTTTGTGACGGTCCCTTGGAAATCGAGGGATTCGCCCTCGTAAATCGTCCGGTTAGAGGGCGGAGACCCGATGACCGCGTCCGGCTTGGTGTCCGGGGAATCTCTGGTCACCGTTATCGTGACCGAGTCGCTGGACGTGTCCGAATAGTTCTCCATCTCGGTGACCGTGAAGGTGACCGTGTAAACCCCCGCGGTGTGGAAGGGCACATCTCCGGGGTCTTCCACATTGGCATTTGTCGCGCCTTCGCCGAAATCCCAGATATAGAAGAAGGGCGAGTTGCCACTGATCACGGTTCCCTCAAAGCTTACCGATTCCCCTTCTGAAATGGTCACATTCGACAGGGGGGACGCGATGGAGGCGACCGGCCGGGTGTTTGTCGGAATCTGAAGCACCCTCACCGTCACTGAGGTGTTGCTGGTGTCCTCAGGCTTGTTCGCTTCGGTGACCGTGAAGGTGACGGTGTAAATGCCAGAGCTGTGAAAGGTCACATTTTCGGGGTCTTCCACGTTGACGTTGGCCGTGGCCCCGTCAAAGTTCCACGCGTAGGTGAACGGCGCGTTGCCGCCGGTGACGGTTCCCTGAAAATCAAGGGATTCACCCTCGTAAATCGTCGTCACGCGGTTCGGAGAGGTGATGGAGGCTGTCGGCACGGTGTCCGGGAGGACCGCCTTCACGGTGATCGCCACGGAATCGCTGTTTTCATCCCCATCCTCGTCCGTCACGGTAAAGGTGACGATGTAAAGCCCTTCAGTCTGAAAGGTCACATTTCCGGGATCTTCGAGATCGGAATTGACAGCCCCGCCATTGAAGTTCCACAGATAGGTGAAGGGCGCGTTCCCGTCCTGAACCTCGCCTGCAAAGTTCACTGACTCTCCCTCGAAAATGGTCATGTCGGACGGGGGAGACGCAATTGAGGCAACCGGTGCTGTGTTTATGACCGGCTTGTTCACGGTCACCGTGACAGAGGCGCTGCTTTCATCCCCATCATCATCCGTCACGGTGAAGGTGACCGGATAGACCCCCTCATCTGGAAAGGGGATGCTTTCGGGATCTTTCACATTGACGTTGGCCGGACCGCCGCCAAAGTCCCACAGATAGGTGAAGGGTGCGTTTCCCCCTGTCACGGTCCCGTAAAATTCAACGGACCCTCCCTTGTCAATGGTGGCATCTTCCGGAGACACGGAGATGGACGCGGCCGGTTCTGTGTCCACTTGGGTCAGGGTGATGTCCACCCGGGTCGCCTGCAAATCACTGACCGTCACCGTAGTCGTGAATGTCTTGTATCCTTCCGATTCGGCGGTGAGCGTGATGTCCTGGCCCGCAACATGGTACATGACAAAGGAGCCGTCAGCCTCTGTCCAGGCCTCACCCCCGGCTGATGTGGCGATGCGCGTGGAGGCCTCCGCCGGCGTCACCGTGCCTTCGATGTATCCATGGGAATCCGCCCATGAAATCATCAGCGGATCAGGGGACAGGCTTTTCTTGAGTTCGTCAGCGGTCCGCCGATACAGCACAAGAGCCGAAATCTCCTTGATTCCGTAGGTTGCTGGGGGAACCTTCGCCGTGTATGTGAATTGAATCGGGCTGGCCGGCGGGGTGATCCAATAAATCTCAAAAGATCCGGAAGCGATCTCTTGCCAGTAGGATTCGCCGTCACCCTGATGGGAGACGTATGACCAGCCATCGGGAAGGTCAACCTGAATGCCGAGCCCCGACAGAAAGCCAGTGTATTCGACCTCATTCTCCACTCTCAGATCCTCGCCCTGAATGTATTTTCTACTCTCATGCGTCGCGATCAGTTCATACGCGTCATCCGGTGTCGGGTCAATACGCAGCGGATCAGGAGTCATCGGTTCCCGAAGTTCCCCGCCCATACGCCTGTAAATCACGGTCGCCGAGATGGCCTGCTCTCCCGTGGCCTTCTCAGGGACCCCCACCGTATAAGTGAAGTCAATGGGGCTGTCGGGAATCCCCAACCAGGAGAGTTCCACATTCCCGGAGTCGATCCTCACATTGGGCACATCATCTCCGCCCTTTTCAACATATGTCCAGCCGTCGGGGAGGTCCAGCTCAACCCCGATAGCGGTCAAATCGCCTTCATAAGTGATATGGGACATGACCGTCAGGGTGGATCCCACCTCATAGGTGTCCGAATCGATGCTGTGAACCGCGTTCAGCTCCTGTGCGGATGCATTTCCTGCGAAGACAAACGCACCTATCAGCATGATGCAGCAAAGCACCCGGGTTGTTTCAGAATTGAACCATCTTTTCCTCATTCATCGTTCTCCTTGTTTCTTTTTGGGTTACCAGAATCATAAGCGTCATTCCCTTTCTGAAAGCATTCTCTCTGCAAAGCAAATGACCGGCTGGATCAAAATCAAATGAACATAGGACCACCTCCTTAGGCGTTGAAAATTGGATATTTTCATATGCCCGATATCGGGCACGGCAGGGCAGAAGGATGCCGGAACTCAAATCCGCTTTATGCCACAGTATTCTCTCTTTGTCAACACTCGGCAACGTAATCAAGTACCCGACCAAAAGTTTTTCAGAATTTTTCTTGGGCACGGGAAGGGGCACGGATCCGGCCAAAAGTTTTTCAGGATTTTTTCTTGGGCACGGAAGGGGCACGGGTCCTTACTTCCCCCGAAGCATCAGCCAGAAGATATTCCATGTCTCTTTGTCCATTTTGTGAAAATTGATGAAAGGGACATGCCGATTCTTTGCGTTGATGTCAATTTCGATGCCCCAGAGCGGCTTGGTCTGGTGGGGCAGGGCGGCATATCTCATATCCCCCACAATGTTGGGGCGGCCTAGGCGCAAGGCCATGTAACCCTCTGAAAAATGGGCAAACCTTCGGATATCCCGATAAAGCGTCGAGTCCTTGGCCAATGTGGGGAACGCCTCATGGGGCCGGAACTTTTCCACCGATTCTCCCGGATAAACGGTGACGCCTGAAAAGATTCCCACCCGAACCGCGTCCATATGGAACCTTCCCTCTGACTCATAGATGCCCCGCCACAGAATCAGGTTGAAGAGCGTCGGCTTGGCGGTCACTCTTTCCACCGCATGGCCCCGGGTCTTGGCAAGCTCGAGAAGGCCATCTGTGGCTCTGTCCCGCTGGAGAGCACCCGCAAGCAGATAGACCAAGGCGAACGCGAGTCCGATTCGGGCTGCGAGGGGGTTCTTTCTGAAATATGCAAGCGCGACCATGAGTCCGACCCCGCCGCTGAAAACGGGGTCTATGATGGCGATGGTGTCCCACGCGACCCGTTGATCCGAAAAAGGCCAGAAAAGCCGGGTCCCATAGCTGGTGCATGCGTCGAGAAGGCCATGGGTCGCATATCCGAGGAGAGTGAACATGCAGAGTTTTGAAAAGGATGGTTTCTTTTTTAAAAGCCACCAGATCAGGACCGCGGCGATGAAACCTCCTAAGGGGACAAAAAAGAGGGAATGGGTGAAATGGCGATGATATTCAATGGATAGCAACGGGTCATCAGAGGAACGGATGAACAGATCCGCATCCGCCAGAATCCCCGCGAGGAAACCGGCCCATGTGGCCAGAGCGGTATCCTTTTTGTCTGAAAAACACTGGGCTGCCACTGCCCCCACCAGTCCTTGTGTCAGAGAATCCATTGTCTGTCACCGATCGGCCAGAGCGGTATCCTTTTCGTCAGAGAATCCATTGTCTAAGTACTTGGCCATATGTTTTCAGGTGTCTGCATTATGAGGAACAACTTTCCCATTGTGAGCCGCGGATGAACGCGGATGAACGCGGACGGCCTGTCTGCCGCGGGCTCATCCGCGTTCATCCGCGGTTTGGTTTGTGAAAGCTGTCTTCCCAAGAAAAAATCCCGAGTACTTATTATTGCCACCGATTTCCATGTGCAATATGATCACGTCTCACGCATCACGCATCACAAATTTCTGAGAAATTTCTGAATCACCTCAAAATACTCATGGAAGTTCAGAAACAGGATGGTGTTGTGGTCACCATGTTCAAATATCTTCAGGGTTGTGGGGCCCCGTGCCCAGTCGTCCAGCCGCTTGGCATGGGATATGTCGAGCATCCCATCATTCTCGGTGTGCATGATCAGCAGGGGGCCATTGAAGTTGGCCAGTTTGCGTTGATTGTTGATTTCTTTGGCAACCGCCATCTTCATCATCTCTCGGGTGACACCGATTTCCTCGGGCTTTACCCGGCTCAACAGTCGTTTCAGGGGATTGGCAATGCCGCT
Source organism: Desulfobacterales bacterium (assembly GCA_029940115.1). Lineage (GTDB taxonomy): Bacteria > Desulfobacterota > Desulfobacteria > Desulfobacterales > 4be13 > JAOZRQ01. Next base: position 1,565 of record JAOZRQ010000320.1, on the reverse strand, counting down.
TTCGATGATCAGCCCTGCCATATCGGGGAAACGGTGCGCGGCATGAATCGAATAAATGGACCCAAGGGAGCGGCCAAACAAAATTAGATTCTTTGTGGGCTGGCCAATCGCTTGGATAATCCTTTCCACATCCCCCAGCATTCTGACCAGACCCGGCTTGCCAGTGGACATCCCATAGCCCCTGTATTCTGCGAGAAAACAGTTGTACCCCATGCTGACGATGATCGGCACGAAATTTTCGATGTTGTCGGAAACCACTTCACCGCTCCCGTGAAAATGGATGAGGGTCTTTGCTCTCGGATCCGTCTCCTGATAGTGACAGGCTAGCCTTGCCCCCTTGCAATCCACCCAGAAGGGATTGTCAAAGACCGTCTTGCGGGGGAAGAAATACCGCTTTGAAATCAGGCGATGATCCAGGATGGACTTCTCCATGAGGCGACTCTCCTTATATTATGAAGGGTGAAGGATGAAACGTGATGCGTGATGCATTTACAAATCACGCCTCACGTTCACGTTTCACGCCTCACGTTTCACGCCTCACGTTTCACGCCTCACGTTTCACGCCTCACGTTCCTATTTCATAAAACCGGGCATCATCTGCCCAATTCCCTTTGTCTGCTTATAGCCTTTCGGAACTTTGAACATCTCCTTGTTCAATGTCTTTTTTTCAAACTTCTTCAACATCGTGGTGGAGGCCTTCTTGGGCATGGCCGCTTTTCCTTTTTTGGGCATTTTGTCACCCAAGAGCATCGCGGTCATGGGCCCGAGGTCTGTCTCTGTTTTGCTCTGAACAGGGAAGCCGTCCATTTCGGTCACCATGTTGCCTATGTCAAACTGCTTCAGCATCGGGTCTTTGGATCGGATTTTCATCTGCTTTTCGATGATTTCCTTGAATTCCTTGTACCCATCCAATTCCTTGGTCACCCAGATTTCCGATTTGATTATCCCACTGGCCATCAGGTATTTTTTGCAATTGTACCCGGCAACGGTTCCGGTTTCATTGGTGGGGGTGATCTTCATCTTCATCATCTGCCTGAATTTGTCCAGCATGGCGGCATCCTTCGTCGGCTTTTGCCCCTTTTCTTTTTTCACCAGGTCCGATTTGCTGTAGGTTTTGGACCCGGGATTGAGGAGATAGTCGGCATTCGCTTTGAAGTCCGAGATGAGGATCATCTCCCCCCTCTCCATTCGGAAAGCGTCGGGCGCAAGGTAAAATTTCACGATCCCGGCACCATCTTCCTCCTGTTCCCAGTAAAAATCGGCATACGCCATCGGCATCGCGCTGAAAAGCATGAACAACGCCACCCAGAGTCCCCATGCACATTTCATGGTTTTCATCGGTCTCTCCTTGTTCCTTAACGGTCATTCCGGAGTTTGTAGTTCCGCCTTCAGGCGGCGCGAAACCGCCTGAAGGCGGAACTACAAACTTTTTAGGCAAAATGAAAGATGCTCCCATTTTGCATCCTTAATATATAAGGCTGTGTACAGGACAAAAAAATGAGCGGGAAAAGGGCATCCTTCATTTTGCCTGAAAAGTAGTTTGCACTTCCCAAATGAGCGAAAAG
>JAOZRQ010000820.1 GCA_029940115.1 Desulfobacterales bacterium | reverse complement strand
GGAAAGGTCTGGACCGCGCCCGCGATCAGGGCATCGTCACCCGAGCGGATCAGGTGTTCCGGTTCCTGAAAACCGAGGCTTTTCGGCGTGATCAAGATGGTCCTCGCGCCGTTGGCCGCGGCGATGTCAGCGGTCAGGAAAAGATGGCCGGTGGTCCCCTTTTCGATGGTCTGGGCGAGCGACTCAAAGGAGAGGGTGCTGCCCGAAGGAAGAATCGTGGAGGTTCCGAGTTCCGCATCTCCGTCATCCAAGGTCTCATCCGCGGAATAATAGAGGGTGAACCGGTTCATGTCCGACAGATGATAGGTTCCTGCGGGGGTGAACGCGGCCTGAGTCAGGACTGCCCGCGCATCGCTCACCGTCAGATCAACCCGATACAGGGGATGCTTGGGGGTCTCCTGCGCCACGGTGGCCGCGGGGAGCGCCGGTGCGCTCACCGTGACCTTGGGCGTGGGAAAGGTCTGGACCCCGCCCGCGGTCAGGGAGAGCGTCCCTTCGGGCTCAAACTGCACCGCATCCGCAAACACGAAGTTTTCCAGCGGGGTCTCGGTCACAGATATCGTCCGGCCCACCGCATGGTGCCCGATCTTCGCGGTCAGGAAGATATAGCTGGTTCCCTTGCTGATGGACTTGGAGAGGCCCGAAAAGATCAGGGCTTCTCCCGGGGGGACCGTGTCATGCTCGGTCATGCTCGAATTGGTTTCGGGGTCGAGCTTGTCATCCGCGGAATAATAGAGCCCAAAGCTCTGGATATCCGAGGTCTGATAGTCGCCGCCCGGAGTCAGGTCCGTGAGTTCCACATTCGCGTTCTCGATCTCAAGCTTTATCCGGTAGAGGATATGATGGCCCGCGTCCTGTTCCGCGATGCCTGCTGCGGCTTCCCCTGACGCTTCGATCTTTGCGATGGGGAAGGTGAACACGCCTCCTTCGGCCATCGGATCGGTTCCGCTCTTGGCCACAAAGTTCTGCTCAAACTCGATATCCCGGAACCAGATATCCCCGATTTGGACGGTTCTCCCGCCCCCTGCGGTCGCGCTGATGTCCGCGGTCACAAAGAGATACGCGGTCTGGTCCGACACCGGCTGAGTGAGCCGGGTGAACTGAATCGCCTCTCCCGAAACCGCTTCACGACGGACCGCGAGGGTCGGATCGGCCTCGTCAAGGGTCTGGTCCTGGGAATAGCGCAGTTTGATCATGGTGATATCCCCGGGGGTTTCCTCGGAATCCTCGGCCGTCTCCGGAGACCGGAAAGTGCCCTGGGGGGTCAGGGTCAGCCCGCTGAAGATTGCGTCTTCGTCTCCGTCGGTCTTTGTGAGATTCACGCGGCAGATCACCAGAGCCTCGGTGTTCTGCTGAACGTCTGCCGAAGCGATCCCGGGGGATTCGATGACCACCGTGACGACCGGAAAGGTCTGTTCTCCGCCGGCCGGCAGGGGTTCAGTCCCGGTTTTGAACACGTTTCGCTCTGCAAACGCGAACTGGTCAAACCGGACCTCATCAATATAGATGAATTTCTCCGGATCCGGGTCCGGGCTGATGTCCGCGGTGATGAAGAAATGGACTATGGTTCCCTTTTCCAGTGTCTGGTCGAGTTCGTCAAACCGGAGTGTGCCATAGGGCGGCACCACATTGTGAAAGGCCAGGACCGGATCTGTGTCGGCCGCGTTTAGAGTGCCATCCGCGGAATACCGGAGGGCAAGGCCCTGGTCCGCAATGTCTGAGACCTGGTAATCGCCCCCGGTGGTCAGGGTCAGGCTGGTCAGGGTCGCGTCCGCGTCGCTCACCGTCAGGGTGAAGTGGTGGAGGATGTGACTTTTTCCGCCCCGCTGAACCGTGTCTGCCAAGACGCCCGGGGATTCGATCTGAATCACCGGGATCACGCCGCCCCGGACCGGCTTGTACCGGTCATCCGGGCTCCCGTCTCCGAGCTGGCCGTAGCGGTTGTGGCCAAAGGCCCAGATTCTCCCGTCATTGGTCCGGGCCAGGCTGAAGTCCCCCCCGGCCTCAATCGTGGTGACATCGGCCGTGAGATCGGAGAGATCAGAGACCTCCGCCGGCTGATCCTGGTCCGTCTTTGTGCCGTCCCCGATCTGGCCGTATTCGTTCCATCCCCAGGCCCGGACGTTGCCGTCGCTCAGGAGCGCT
>JAOZRQ010000319.1 GCA_029940115.1 Desulfobacterales bacterium | reverse complement strand
ACCGCCTGAAGGCGGAACTGCAAACTGGAATGTGAACCCATAAATGAAAGATGCCCTTTCATCCTTACAAAAAGAGGAGAACGGCACGTGGTCGGAGCCACAAAGAAACAGGAGACCGAGGATTCACCGTACATAGACAAGGTGGTTCACATCAGCCGGGTGGCAAAGGTTGTCAAGGGCGGACGCAGGTTCAGCTTCAGTGCCATCGTCGTGGTCGGAGATGGGGAAGGAAGTGTCGGATTCGGACTTGGCAAGGCTGGAGAGGTGCCCGAGGCCATCCGCAAAGGGGTGGAGAAGGCTAAGAAGTCAATGGTGAAGGTGCCCTTGGTGGAAGGAACCATTCCCTTTGAGATCATCGGACGATTCGGCGCGGGGCGGGTGCTTCTGAAACCCGCATCCGAAGGCACAGGCGTCATTGCCGGCGGTGCCGTGCGGGCCGTGCTGGAGGCGGTGGGTGTGCAGAACATCCTGACAAAGTGCATGGGAAGCAACAACCCCCACAACGTCGTCAAGGCGACCATCAAGGGGCTGAGTCAATTGCAGAGCCGGGATGAGGTCGCGGCTCGGCGCGGCAGGCGTCCCGAGGAACTGTGACTCAGTTGCAAGCTCCAAGGGTTTACTCAAAAACAACTTCACATTTTCGGACATCCATACATCCCATCCAACAATTGCAAGAACTCGAGACATCCCGACATGCCATGGTTTTTGCACCTTGCTGGTCGGACGACCCAATGCCCTGAAATGCAAACTTGTTTTTGAGTGAACCCTGAGCGGCTCACGATTCACGGCTTGCGGCTCACGGCTTACAGCTCACAGCTCACAGCTTACAGCTTACAACTCAGGGAGGAACAGACTGTGCTGAAGGTGACGCTTGTCAAAAGCATGATCGGACGTCCCGAAAAGCATCGCAGGGTGTTGCGCGGCATGGGACTGACAAAGATGAACAGGACCGTTGAACTGAAAGACACGCCATCCATCCGGGGAATGATCGGGAAGGTATCCCATCTGGTGGCAGTATCTTCATGAAGGATGAGGGATGAAACATGAGGGATGAGGGGATGAGGGATGAAGTGTTCATATTTCATCCTTCATCCCTCATCCTCACCATTCATCCTTCCAAAAAAGGGGAGAATGGATGAATTTACATGAACTGTCGCCGGCAGAGAGGTCACGCAAGGCCCCAAGACGCTTGGGACGTGGCGTGGGGTCTGGAAGGGGCAAGACCGCCGGAAAGGGCTCGAAGGGACACAAGAGCCGGTCCGGCGGAGGTGTGCGGCCTGGGTTCGAGGGCGGGCAGATGCCGATCCATCGCCGCTTGCCCAAACGTGGCTTCACCAACATCTTCAAAAAGAGGTTCGCGATCGTGAACATCCGGGATTTGGTGCGGGTAAGGGAACGGATCATCGAGTCAGATGCCAAGGTGACAGACGAGGCCGTGCTTGTCCGAGCCGGACTCGTCAAAGGCAAAAGGGACGGGATCAAGCTTCTGGGCGAGGGAGAGATGACCTACCCGCTGGTCATACGGGTGGACAAGGCCAGCAACTCCGCGAGGGAGAAGATTGAGGCTGCAGGCGGAACTGTGGAGATTGTGACCGGATAGGAGAGGGCAGATTATGATAGGCAGCGGGTTTCAGAACATTTTCAAAATCCCCGAACTGAAGAAGCGGATATTCTACACCTTCGCGCTCCTCTCCGTTTACCGGATCGGGGTGCATGTGCCGACTCCGGGAATAGACAGCGACGCGTTGGAGAAGATATTCCAGGCATTCAAGGGAGGCATCCTCGGAATATTCAACATGTTTTCGGGCGGCGCACTGGAACGGCTCTCCGTGTTTGCCCTCGGAATCATGCCATACATCAGCGCGTCCATCATTCTCCAACTGCTGACCGTCGTGATCCCCCACCTTGAGCGGCTCTCAAAGGAGGGTCAGCAGGGGCGAAAGAAGATCACCCAGTACACGCGCTACGGCACGGTCATCCTGAGCATCATCCAAGGCTTCGGCATCAGCGTGGGCCTTGAGCAGATGGGGACTGTCCTCTATCCCGGATGGGGATTCAGACTGATGACCGTCATCAGCCTGACCGCCGGCACGGCCTTCATCATGTGGCTTGGAGAGCAGATCACCGAGCGGGGAATCGGCAACGGCATCTCCCTCATCATCTGCGCGGGCATCGTGGCCCGGTTGCCTGAGGCGGTGGCCAACACCTTCCGCCTCCTCGTCCAAGGGGAGATGGGGATATTCCTGATCATCATCTTGGCGGTGCTCATGGTCACGGTCATCGGCGTCATCGTCTTTGTGGAACAGGGACAGCGGCGCATCCCGGTCCAATATGCCAAACGGGTGGTGGGTCGGCGGATGTACGGCGGACAGAGCACCCATCTTCCCTTGAAAATCAACACGTCTGGCGTGATCCCGCCGATCTTCGCCTCCTCCATCATCATGTTTCCGGCAACCCTCGCCAGTTTCATCGAGGTGGCTTGGATGAAGGACTTGGCCGCCGCGATGATGCCTGGCAACATCGGCTACGAGTTGCTCTTTATCGGCTTCATCTTCTTCTTTTGCTACTTCTACACCGCGGTCACCTTCAATCCGGCGGACGTGGCGGACAACATGAAGAAACATGGCGGCTACATACCCGGCATCCGCCCTGGGAAGCGCACGGCAGACTACATTGATCGAGTACTGACGCGAATCACTCTCGGAGGGGCCACATACGTCTCGGCCGTCTGTGTGCTCCCCTCCCTTCTGATAACGAAGTTCAACGTGCCGTTCTATTTCGGGGGAACCGCGTTGCTCATCGTGGTGGGCGTGGCGATTGACACGGTCGCCCAAGTTGAGTCTCACATGTTGAGCCGGCATTATGAGGGATTTCTGAAGAAGGGCGGAACCAAGATAAAAGGCAGATATTAGATGCTGGATGCTGGATCAAAGATCAATCATCAAGCATCAAACATCAAACAAGGATGAGATCATGGCAAAGGAAGAACCGATCCGGGTCCAAGGCAAGGTGATTGAGACCTTGCCGAATGCGATGTTCAAAGTGGAATTGGAAAACAAGCACCAGATTCTTGCACACATATCAGGAAAGATGCGGATGCACTTCATCAAAATCCTGCCAGGCGACACCGTCACGGTCGAGCTTTCGCCATATGATCTTTCACGCGGCAGAATCACATACAGATCGAAGTGAGTAAGGATGAAGGATGAAATCTGAGCCCCTTCATCCTTCATCCTTCCAAAAAGGAGTGCTTACCATGAAAGTCAGGGCATCAGTGAAGAAGATGTGCAACAAGTGCAAGGTCATCCGGAGAAAAGGGACTGTGAGAATCATATGTGAGAACAAAAGACATAAGCAGAAACAGGGATGAAACTTGGAAGGATGAGGGGATGAAACTTGGAAGGATGAGGGGATGAAACTTGGAAGGATGAGGGATGAAGGCTGAAGGGTCTCAGATCCTTGATCCTTCATCCCTCATCCTTACAAAAATAAGGAGGATATGCCGTGGCGAGAATCGCAGGCGTGGACTTACCAAAGGGAAAGCGAATTGAGATCGGACTGACATACATTTACGGCATCGGCAGAACCACATCCAACCGGATACTCGGAAAATTGCAAATCAATCCGGACACGAAGACCGATGATCTCGCAGCCGCAGAGATCAACGACATCCGTAAGGTGATAGACGGGGAATGCAAGGTGGAAGGAGAACTCCGCACGGAAATCTCCATGAACATCAAACGGCTCATGGACCTCGGGTGCTACCGGGGCCTCCGGCATCGGAAATCCCTTCCCGTGCGCGGACAGCGGACCTGCACCAACGCACGGACGCGAAAGGGTCCTAGACGAGCGGCGATCAAGAAGAAGGGCGGCGCAAAAGCCAAGAAGTGATTTGTGAGGCGTGAGAATCACGCATCAAGAATCACGCATCACAAAATAAGGAATATCAGAGAATGGCGAAGAGGAGAACTCGTACTAAAAAGAAAGAGAAGAAGAACATCGTCAGCGGGGTGGTTCACATACAGTCCACGTTCAACAACACCATCATCACGATCAGTGATCCCGCAGGAAACATTGTCTCATGGTCAAGCGCGGGGGCCCAAGGATTCAAAGGGTCCCGGAAAAGCACCCCGTTTGCGGCCCAGCTCGCGGCCGAGGATGCTGCGAAAAAGGCGATGGAACATGGGATGAGACATGTGGAGGTGTATGTCAAGGGCCCCGGAGCGGGCCGGGAGTCTGCGTTGCGCTCCTTGCAGGCGGCCGGATTCAGCATCACGATCATCAAGGACGTGACACCGATTCCGCACAATGGGTGTCGTCCCCCCAAAAGACGCAGGGTCTGAATCAGTTGTCAGTGACCAGTTGCCGGCCAGTGACCAGTTGGTCACTTATCAGTTGGGTCACTTGTCAGTATTCACCGGCAACTCGTCTGACAACTGACAACTGTCCGCAGGCAACTGCCAAAAAGGAGGAAAACTTGGCACGTTACATAGGTTCCGTCTGCCGGCTGTGCCGACGTGAGAATTTGAAATTGTTCCTGAAGGGGGACAGGTGTTATTCGGACAAATGCGCGTTCGACCGTCGCAGCTATCCTCCGGGACAGCATGGCCAACGCCGTCGCGGGAAAATATCCGACTATGGCATCCAACTCCGTGAAAAACAGAAGGTCAAGCGCATGTACGGTCTGTCCGAGAAGCAGTTCCGCCTGTTCTTCAAGAGGGCGGATCAACAGAAGGGCATCACCGGCACAAATCTTCTCATCGCCCTTGAAACCCGGCTGGACAATGTGGTTTATCGGATTGGATTCGTCAACTCCCGCACTCAGGGGCGACACTTTGTCAGACACAGCCACTTTCTTGTCAACGGCAAAAAGGCAAACATCCCCTCCGCCCTCGTCAAAGAGGGGGATGTCATCACGGTACGGGAGAAGAGCCGCAACATCAAGGCGATGTCCGACGCGTTGGAGGCGGTGGTGCGGAGAGGGGTTCCCCAGTGGCTTGATTTGGAAAAGGAGAACCTGAAAGGCACGGTCAAGGCGTTGCCGGTCCGAGAGGATCTGACCATGCCGATACAGGAACAGCTGATTGTGGAACTCTATTCCAAATGATCCCTGCCTAAACCTACCCCCTGCCCGTGCCCTAATCCCTGCCCCTGTGCCCGATTCGTGTGCCGGGCAGGGGCACGGGCAGGGCGGGGAACACTAGCGAATGATTAACGGTAAAGGATCGGCATATGTCATCGAATGAGCTGATGTACATGAACTGGCAGGAGATGATCCGGCCGGAAAAGGTCCAGCAGGCGGTACGAAAGCAGACTTATGGCAAGTTCGTGTGCGAGCCTCTTGAAAGGGGTTTCGGCATAACCATCGGGAATTCCCTCAGGCGGATCATCCTTTCCTCCCTCTACGGCGCGGCCATAACTTCGGTGAGGGTTGAGGGAGTCATGCATGAGTTCAGCGTTCTGCCGGGGGTGCTCGAAGATGTGTCCGAGATCATTCTCAATCTGAAGGAGGTGCGGTTCAGGGTGTCTGATCCCGAACCTCGAAAGATACGGATCGACGCCGAAGGGGAGAAGGAGGTGACCGCGGCCGACATCATCAGTGATGACGGCAGGGTTGAGCCGCTCAATCCGAGTCTCCACATTGCCACGCTCTCACCCGGTGCGTGCCTGAGAATGGAGATGACCGTCAGGGTGGGGAAGGGATACGCCTTGGCAGAGGCCAACAAGGATGAGGATGCGTCCTTGGGGACCATTCCGACAGATGCCATCTTCTCCCCCATCAGACGCGTGAGCTATGTGGTGGGGAATGCCCGTGTGGGCCAGCGGACCGACTATGACAAGCTGACCATGGAGATATGGACGGACGGGAGTGTCTTTCCCGATGATGCGATTGCCTACGCGGCCAAGATCATGAAGGATCAGATGACGATCTTCATCAATTTTGATGAGCGTCTTGCACCGGAGCCGGAGGGAAGGGCCGAAGAGGAAGACAAGCCGAGTTTCAATGAGAACCTTTACAGGAGTGTGGAGGAATTGGAACTTTCGGTCCGTAGTGCCAACTGCCTGAAGAATGCCGACATAATGAAGATTTATCAGCTGGTGAGTCGAACTGAGGCTGAGATGCTGAAGACCAAGAATTTCGGAAGAAAGTCTCTGAATGAGATCAAGGAGGTGTTGGCGGAGATGGGGCTTTCACTCGGGATGAAGCTGGAAGGATTTGTGCCTCCGGAAGAGGACAGCGTTGAAAAGGAGGAGGAGAACGCATGAGACATGGAAAGGCAGGTTTGAAGACAGGCAGGACAAGCAGCCATAGGGACGCCATGTTCCGCAACATGGTGACGTCGCTGTTCAAACATGGTCGGATCCGAACCACTGACACGAAGGCAAGGGAACTGAGACGCTGGGCCGATCATCTGATCACCTTGGCCAAACGGGGAGACCTTCACGCGAGGCGTCAGGCACTCGCCATCGTGAGGGAGAAGACGGTGGTCCACAAACTCTTTGAAGAGGCGGCCCATCGCTTCGGCTCTGTGTCCGGCGGGTATGCCAAGATTGTGAAACTGGGGACACGAAAAGGAGATGCCGCGTCCATTTCCCTGATCGAACTGATGGGAGCGGAAACGGTCAGGAAGGAAAAGAAGAAAAAGAAGAAGCAGGAAGATGAGGGATAAAGTATCTTTTCTGATTATAACGGATTTAGGGAACGTACCCGCAAACTTGAGCTTGACTTGAACTTGAATCCTGACGTGAACATTCATTCACGTTCACGTGTACGCTCACGTTTAAGGCTCCCCTAAATCCGTTATAATCAGTCTTTTATCGGGGGACGTCGGGGACAGGTTTATTCAGCAACTCCTTTGAGTCACATTTGGAACTGGAAAGAGAAGGACTTTCTGACTGTGCAGATCATTCTGACGGGCAGGAAGGTCTTAAGGCATTTGGGACCGGGGCAATCAAAATGATCGACAAGGCGGACTTCCAGTTTCCAAAGTCTTTTTGCTCCAAAATGATGGCATCATTTCTTTCCGACTTCCGTTCTGGAAACCTCCTTCGTTTCCAAAGGCTCTGGAGTGATTTCAACAGCGGCCTCCGTCGGCTCGGACCCGGTCATTCCCTCTGATTCGGAACTCTGTGGATCCGTTGGCTCGGACGGGACAATCCCCTCTTTTTCTGGAAACTCCGGATCGGTTTCTCGCAGGGGTTGTGCTTCTGGAATCGAAAGTCGATCTTCTCCGGAATCTTTTGGTATGACCCCTTCTGCGCTTTCTGACAAGTCCCCAATAGACGAGGATTTGGCAAGCGACTCGACCTCCCTCGGACTCGGCAGATCCTTCAAATCCTTCAATTCAAACAATTCGAGAAACTCCTTTGTGGTGGCATAGATCAGGGGTCTGCCCGGTATTTCCTTCCGCCCGAGGATGCGGACAAGCTTCCGTTCCAGCAGGGTATGGATGACTCCGCCACAATCCACCCCTCGGATACGCTCAATCTCGCTACGGATGGCCGGCTGGTTGTATGCGACGATGACCAGCGTCTCCATGGCCGCTTTGCTGAGACGGACCGGTCTCGGTTCCATGAAGCGCACGATCCATTCCTTATACTCCGGTCGGGTGCGAAGCTGATACCCGCCGGCCACCTCACACAGATGGAAGCCCCCTCTCCTCGCCTCATACTCCTCTGAGAGCGTCCGGAGTGCCTCTCTGATCTCCTTTGTGTCCACGCCCAGCATCTTTTTCATACGATCCATGGTCAGCGGCGACTCGGAGACAAAGAGCAGGCTTTCGATGATGTTTTTGATAGTTTCCATTTTGGCGATCTGCATCCAGCATCAAACATCCAGCATCCAGCATCAAACATCCAGCATCAAACGTCCAGCATCAAACATCCAGCATCAAACATCCAGCATCCAGCATCAAACATCCAGCATCAAACATCCAGCATCGAACATCCAGCATCAA
>JAOZRQ010000819.1 GCA_029940115.1 Desulfobacterales bacterium | reverse complement strand
TTCCGGGATTTTTATTGGGAAAGCAACTCTCACAAACCGCGGATGGACACGGATGAGACCGCGGTCTGCGTTCATCAGCGTTGATCTGCGGTTCTCAATGAGACAAAAAGCTGGGATACTTTTGACAGGCCAAGATTCCTCAAAAAAACTCAGTTTCTTTGATTCTGCGGGACCAGTCAATGGGGTGAAAACTGTATTCTAAGGTAGAAAAAAACTACCAGCGGCAAAAGCAGGCAAGGGTTAAGGGTTAAGGGTTAAGGGTTAAGGGTTAAGTGCATGATTCCAGAAATAATGTCCGGGTTCCTTTATAAGCTTAACCCGGACATTATTTCTGGAACTGAGCACTAAGGGGTTAAGGGTTAACCCTTAACCCTTAATCCCTTAACCCTTAATCCCTTAACCCTTAACCCTTAATCCCTTAACCCTTAATCCCTTAACCCTTAATCCCTTAACCCCTTAACCCTTAACCTCTTAACCCCTTAACCCTTAATCCCTTAACCCTTAACCCTTAATCCCTTAATCCCTTAATCCTTCCAAAGGCGGCTGTCCGAAGAGCGAATATCCCCTCTTCCAAGCCGATCCTTCCATCGCCGTTCACATCCGCGTCTTTGTTCAGGGGGACTTCCGTTCCGGTCAGGGTCTGCAATGCGACTATGGCGTCCTTCAAGTCGGTGGCGCGGTCATGGTTCACATCTCCGCACCCTTGAGGGGAGAGAGACACATCGACGCGGACGGCATTCTCATCCCCCACCGAGACATCCACCGTCCGTGTCTGATAGCATCCCGCGGAGAAGCTGAGGGTGTGGGTTCCGGGAAGGAGCATGCGGTGATAGTCGCCAACATCCGGATCCGTGAAGACATCGTGGTCCATTCCGAGAACTCTCACCACTGCTGCCACAGGGTCCCCGGTCACGCCATCCGCAACAATTCCGCGGACGCCTCTGAGAGACCATTCCATGAGCGCGAGCATTGATTCACGGTTGTCATCCCATAAGCTTGGGAGAGTCGACCAGGGGGGCCATTTGTCATCACTCAGTTCGATGGTCAGCTCATTGCACCCCATCCAGACGTAATTCCAGTCCTGCATGCCACCGCTGATCGGGTACCAGTCAACGCCGTTGGTGATCCCCTGGTCAAACTCCATGCTGGTGTACATGGTCCGATTGTGGGAGGAATAGGTCAGCGCCTGTTGGATGAACAGCGCGTCATCAGGGGTGGCACTGAGGGATGAAGTCTGATCGCCTGATGAATCCGGAACCGAGTCGTAGGGATAGTTCACCACCAGCGCGCCGGTGTGGAAGCTGGCTGAAAGTACAAACGAGTGGGCAAAGCTCCAGTTCATCACCGAGCGGACCTCCGCAGGCCGGCCTTCCGGGGTGTTGGCCGGGTCCTTGATGCGGTCAGGAAACGCACGGTTCAGATCCTTTCCGAGTGCATTGTATCGGCTTCTGAGCAGATAGCCGTCCGGGTTCATCAGGGGCATGATCCACATCTCGATCTCATCCACGAGAGCGGTCATCCGCGGGTCCGTCCCGTATTCCTCTGCCAAAAGACGGATCAGATTGAGACAAAGGATCATCCCCACCGGCTCATCCCCATGCATGGTGGAAATGTATTTGACCTCGGGCTCATCCTCTTCCACGTCCGGATGGTCGCTGATCTTCATCACCCAGAGTTCCCGGCCCTCCTCGGATGTGCCGATGCGCTCAAGCCGGAGGATTTCAGGATGCGCCGCCGCGAGGGATTCCATCTCATTGATCAGTTCCTGATAGCTTTCAAGCACAAATGGATCACTCCTGACCCGATCGGGGACGAGTGTGAACTCATACCCGAGTCTTTGGAGCTCGTCAAGGCCGTCCCGCGGGATTTGGGCCCGGGCCTTGTGTCCGTGAACATCAAAAAGATTGACACCCTTGTGATACAGGCGGATCATATCCGCTCGGCTCAGATTTTCAATCCGAACCTCCACGAATTCTGAAGGATGAAGGATGAAGGATGAAGGATGAAGGACATCCGGGTCAAAGTCCTCCCGCGCTTGGCATGTTCCTGAGAGAAAGAGGATGAATGCCAACAAAACGATTGCCAACCTTGATGCTTGATGCTTGATGCTTGATGCTTGATGCTTGGTGCTTGGTGCTTGGTGCTTG
>JAOZRQ010000818.1 GCA_029940115.1 Desulfobacterales bacterium | reverse complement strand
CGGCACAACCTACTGAGAACGCGTGATTCCAATGAATTCAATAGCAGACATACTTATCGAAGCATTGCCGTACATCCGCCGTTTTTATGGCATGACCCTCGTGATCAAGTACGGGGGACATGCCATGGTGGATGAGCAGTTGAAGGTGGATTTTGCCCGGGACATCACCCTGCTGAAGTTCATCGGCCTGAATCCGGTGGTGGTTCACGGGGGCGGGCCCCAGATCAGCCAAGTCCTGAGCCAGATGGGGATGTCCTCCACTTTTGTGAGGGGGATGCGCCTGACCGATGAGCCGACCATGGATGTGGTGGAGATGGTCCTCGGGGGCAAGGTGAACAAGGGGATTGTGGCCCAGATCAATCAGGAAGGCGGCAGGGCCGTGGGCCTGACCGGCAAGGATGGGGGGCTGATCCTTGCGAAAAAGCTTCACATCGTCTCGCAGGAGGATGAGACCAAACCGCCGGAGATCATTGACCCGGGACTGGTGGGCGAGGTGACGCGTATTCAGCCGGAGATCATCCACACCTTGACGGAAAAGGGCTTTATCCCGATCATCGCGCCGGTGGGGGTGGGCGAGTCCGGAGAAACCTTCAATATCAACGCCGATCTGGTGGCCAGCCGAGTGGCGGTCGCGCTTTCCGCCGGCCGGCTCATCCTTCTGACAGATGTGGACGGTGTTCTTGACACTTCCGGCTCCCTGATCTCCTCAGTTGATGCACCGGCCATCCAAGAGATGATTGATGGGAAGGCGATTTCAGGGGGGATGATTCCCAAGATCGAATGCGCGCTTGACGCGTTGCAAAATGGCGTGGCAAAGGCCCAGATCATTAACGGAAAGAAACGCCATGCCTTACTGTTGGAGCTCTTTACAAACAAGGGGATTGGAACAGAGATCACTGTATCTCGATGATCAAATTTTTTGAGCGATGCTGAAGGCGAGTTTCAATTTCCCATCAGTCATTTGCTCTTTCCTGCCATTCCTAAATCGAAAATTTTTGAAGATGCCAACTTGCCAAGATGTCCATGTCAGCCAGAACGATCTTGTCATTTTTTGACGCGCTCTCTTTCGCCCCCTTTGTGAAACGGCTGGTTGTCACGACATATCCCCGCCATGCCTGATTTTCCTCTATCACGCCTTTCAGTTTCTGTATGTCCGGCCTCCCCACGGGGTTGTTGGGATCATTGCGTTTGCATTGGACGATGATCAGCCCCTCGGGATGCCTGGCAAATCCGTCAACGCCCGCGTCGTTTGATTTTTTGGTGACCCAGGCCAGCAACCCATGAGCCTGAAAAAAGCTCATGACGTGACGCTCAAAGTCGTAGGGGTCCATGGCGGCAAGCTTCTCCCGCAGGGCGTTTTCCTCCTCAGGCAGATGAAAACGCTCGGGCTTTTCAATGTCTGCCGTCATTGCCTCCTGCAATGTCTTGGTCGCACGGCGAAAGGCCTCATCCTGGGCAAGGATTCCCAAGAGAACGCCGACATAGCCCGGATCCTTGAAAAATGCCTCAAGAATCGCCGTGATCCCCGCTGTTCCAATGAAAATCAGGATGGGAACGGAGATGCCGATGGCTCCGCCAAAGGCGGCGATGCCCGCACCCTGTCCCCCCACAATGGCAATGGCCGCCAGCGTGGCGGGTATGGCAATCTTCACCGGCAGGGGAAGGTCCGAATCCCTGTAATTTTTTGCGACCTCGCCAATGCTTCGCAGAATGGCCATGACGGTCTTTTTGGCGCTGATTGAGTCGTAAATCCTTCCGGCCTTCCCTGAAGATGACAACGAGGGGTCGCCGACAATCTCCCTGACCAGAACCAGCCAAGACAGGATGTCCATCCGGTCTTTCTCGGTTGAGCAGGACCGGATGGCCTTGATGAAGATTTCCGAAAACCACCTTTGGATGCTCTCTGTCAGTGACTTTTCCGGTTTCAGAGAGACAAACTCATCCTGAGACTCAGAGTTTGTCGCATGGGCTGATTGTGGCCCATCTTGGGTCTTCCTCCCGATTTTTCCAAACCATTCCCTCCAGTTGATTGAGCTTCCCATCGGTTCGTCATCCTGCTTTCTCTTTCCCGTCATCCTCTTTCCTCCTTTCTCCGGTTAAAAAGATCATACAGCCGGCCATACAAGTTGGCCCGCTGGCTTCCATCAACGGGGAT
>JAOZRQ010000318.1 GCA_029940115.1 Desulfobacterales bacterium | reverse complement strand
CACTGCTCGGTTCGGATTGACAAATCCGAACCATCGACCGCCGGATTTGGCAATCTGCCGTGCGCGTGGGAAGTTCAAGTTTACGTTCATGTGTCAAGTTCAAGTTTACGTTCAAGTTCACGTTCAAGTTCACGTTCATGAGTAAGGACCCTGATCCTAAGGGAGGATCCACGTTATGCGAAGTTTCAAAGAATGGACATTGGCCACATTGGATGACACCTTTGCATTGGAGCAGATTGCCATCCTCCCGGCATTGGAACAGTGGCTGGACGGAGATGCCGACCTTTCCGATTTTGAACGACAGGCACTCATCACGTTTCAGGGACAGTTGCGTCTCAATGTTCATGATTGGAATGAACGCGAGCTTGGGTATAATTTCATAGGTCCCGTTATCGCCTTGGTCAAATATACGTCCAAAACCTTCAATTTTTTTGCGAAACGCTCATGTTCCGGAACGGTTGATGACATTGAAATGGGGGGACAGCCTGACGGCATGATCGCGTCAGGATTTCGGGAACCGAAGATCCCGTATTTCTGTTTTCAGGAGTATAAGAAGGAAACCGATCCGAAAGGTGATCCGGCTGGACAGGTCTTGGCCGCCATGCTCGTCGCGCAGGAACTGAATGCTCATCATGCGCCGGTGTATGGCTGCTATGTCAAAGGGAGTCTGTGGTATTTCATGGTGCTACGAAATCGCTCATACTGCATCAGTGAACCGTATGTCGCCACCCGTGACGATGTCTTTGATATCTTCCGAATATTGAAAGTCTTGAAACGAATCATTGCAGACAGTGTAAATCAAGTTTAAGTTCAAGTTCACGGTTCACGTTCACGAGCATAAAGGAAAAATGCCTGACAACGAAAAGATCCGAAAAGTACTCAAGGAGAACTTGGTTTTCAGCATGCTGGAAGAGGTCGAACAGGAGGGGTTCATCCGGCAGTTGACCATGGAGACTCATAAATTGGGTGACGGTTCTCGGATCCGCGGCCCCTTTTTTCACCGAGGCGATCATTGACAAGGTCCTGGTCTTTTCCGACAAGTCCCTGTTGAAACTGATGCTTGCCGGCATGATTGTCGTGACGCTTTTCCAGGTTCTCGGATCGGCCTTGCAAAGCCTCTTCGGCCTGACGGTCATGCAACGTCTCAAATCCGTCATCCAGATCCGGCTGTTCAATCATATCGTCTCCCTGCCGCATCATCTGTTTGTCAGATATCAGGTGGGCGACTATTCCACACGTCTGAATGAAAACCTGAAGCTCCTCGACATGCTTTTCAACCAAGGGATGGCGCTGGTCATGGATCTCTCGACCGCCACATACTACCTGTTTCTCCATACCAAGCTGACCCTGATCGGGCTGATCTTTCTCTTTGGCATGTTTCTGCTCGTGGTGCTCAGTTCCCCCAAACTGAGGGCAAACGACAAACGGGTCTTTGCCGCGGCCTCCCGGAACGAGTCATTTGTCATCCAGATGGTCACGGGTATGCTGACGGTCAAGTCACTGGCCGGCGAGGAGCGTTTTTTCCAAGACTGACCGGCAAGGCCGACATCGTGATCCGGAGAGTCCGGCTGTTTCGCTTGTTCTTCAAAAAAAACATGAACAATCCCTCGGGGCACCATCGCCCCACCTCTGTCATTCCGGGCAGATGACGGGAGGTGACGCCAATGTACAATGTGCCGTTACGCTTGCTTGCCATGATGTAAACGAAATAGTTCTTCATGTTTTTTTCCTCTCCTGAATGTCATTTTCAGTGGATTCCCGCTTTTACGCCTGTCATTCCTGCGATTGCCAAATCCCGGGCATCTCCGCCGGATTTGCCAATCCGGCGGAAGCGGAATCAGGGGATTTTCCATCTATTGAGACTGGTTTTTTGGAATCAGGGCCAACCGCACAGGTCGAAATTTTCTGGACACAGCTTTTCAAGATTGGTACTTTGACATCTTTACATGGCTGTTCAGCCGGATGGACGCGAGCAAGATTAAGAGCAAGCGCAAGATTAAGTACTTGGCCAGAAATTTTCAGGTGTCGGTGGATTCCGGGTCGGGCTGAAAAAAGTCAGCCCGGAACGACAGGTGGGTTGGGAAATTCTGGAAAACTTTCGAGCTGTGCGGTTCGGGTCAGCGGAGCCGAAGGGGTGACGAACTTATGAATTGCTGTACTACTTTCTATGAAGGATGCCGATACCTGAAAACCAAACTTGGTTCACGTTCACGTTCAAGTTCACGTTCAAGTTCACGGAAACTTCATCCTTACATCCTTAAACATAACTGGGAGATTATTTATGGGTATGACCTTGACAGAGAAAATCCTTGCGGCCCATGCGGGTCTTGATCGTGTGGGGCCGGGGGATCTGATCAATGCAAAGGTGGATATCGCTTTGGGGAATGACATCACGGCTCCGATTTCCATTGAGCAGTTCCACAAAGTCGGCGCAGAAAAGGTGTTTGACAAAAGCAGGGTGATCCTTGTCCCGGATCACTTTGTGCCGAACAAGGACATCAAATCGGCCATGCAGGCCAAGATGCTTCGGGAATTTGCCCGGGAGCAGGAGCTTGAATACTTCTTTGATGGCGGAGAGATGGGCGTGGAGCATGCCCTGCTTCCTGAAAAGGGCCTGGTTCTGCCGGGAGACCTTGTCATCGGTGCGGACAGCCACACCTGCACTTATGGCGGGCTTGGTGCGTTTGCCACCGGCGTGGGAAGCACGGACCTTGCCGCGGCCATGATCACCGGAGAGGTCTGGCTCAAGGTCCCGGAGAGCATGAAGTTTGTCTATAAGGGGGAGGTGAACCGCTGGGTCGAGGCCAAGGACCTGATTCTTTATACCATCGGCGACATTGGGGTGGATGGGGCATTGTACAAAGCCATGGAATTCACGGGTCCCGTGATCCGTGAGCTGGGCATGGCCGGCAGGCTGACCATGGCGAACATGGCTATCGAAGCGGGGGGCAAAAACGGCATCATCGCGTTTGATGAGATCACAGAGGAATATGTTTCCACCCGTGCGGTACGCGAATACACCCCTCTTGAGAGCGACGCGGACGCGGTCTATGCCGAGGTGAAAGAATATGATGTCGCGAATATCGAACCCCAAGTCTCGTTTCCGCATCTTCCTGAAAACGCAAAAGGCGTCAGCGAGGTGGGGGATATCCCGATTGACCAAGTGGTGATCGGCTCCTGCACCAACGGGAGAATCGAGGATATGCGCTCGGCCGCGTCTCTGCTCATGGGAAATAAGGTGGCAAAGGGGACGCGTCTGATTGTCATCCCTGCCACGCCCCATGTTTACCGAACCGCCATGAATGAGGGAATGTTCGACATCTTCCTGGATGCCGGCGCGATCATCAGCCCCCCCACCTGCGGGCCCTGCCTCGGGGGGCACATGGGAGTCCTCGCAAAGGGAGAACGGGCCGTGGCCACCACCAACCGGAACTTTGTGGGCCGCATGGGACACCCGGAGAGCGAAGTCTATCTCGCCAGCCCCGCGGTCGCTGCCGCGTCTGCCATACTCGGGAAAATCGGCAGTCCTGAAGTTGTCAGTTGATGTTGGATGCTTGATGCTGGATGTTTGATGCTGGATCTGTATATTCAATTTTCCAGTTTCCAAATTTCCAGATTTCCAGATTTGTCGGTTGTCAGTGGCTTGTGGTCGTCACTTATGGACCGCTGACCACAAGCGGCATCCTTCATTTTGCATGGAAAGTAGTTTCCAGATGGAAGAAGTTTGCAGTTCCGCCTTTGGGCGGTGTCAGACCGCCTAAAGGCGGAACTACAAACTTTTTGGCCTCGAAGTCGGTTGTTTGTTGCCTGTTAGAGCTTTCAACAAAAGATTTGTCATCTCGATGGTGTGTCATGCGAAAAACCGCTTCGCTCAATTTTCGCACTCCGGACAATCTTTTTGTTGAAAGCTATATCACTTATGAACCACTGACCAAAAGCGGCATCCTTCATTTTGCATGGAAAGTAGTTTCCAGATGGAAGAAGTTTGCAGTTCCGCCTTTGGGCGGTGTCAGACCGCCTAAAGGCGGAACTACAAACTTTTTGGCCTCGAAAAAACTGTGAACTGATGAATGTAAGGATGCCCACAAGCCACTAACCAAACAGAAAGGTATCATTATGAAAATCACAGGAAATGTATGGAAATTCGGGGATGATGTGGATACGGACCTCATCATCCCTGCCAGATATTTGAACACCAGCGATCCTGATGAGCTGGCAAAGCACTGCATGGAGGACGCGGACCCGGGGTTTGCCGGCAAGGTCGCGACGGGGGATATCATCGTGGCGGACAAGAACTTCGGATGCGGATCCTCACGGGAACATGCGCCGATTGCCATCAAGGCGGCCGGCGTCTCCTGCGTGATCGCCAAGACCTTTGCCCGAATATTTTACAGAAACGCTTTCAACATGGGGCTTCCGATCCTGGAATGTGAGGACGCGGAGGGATTTCACACCGGCGATAGGCTCTCGGTTGACTTTGACACCGGGGAGATTGTTCATCTCGAATCTGACAAGGCATGCGCCACAAAGCCGATCCCGCCATTCATGCAGGAACTTGTCCAGAGTGGGGGACTGATGAAGTATATTGAGAAGCGAATAAAATGAGGCGCTCTGCCGAGTCCATATCCAAACCAAGAAGCCCACTCCCACCGGATTGACAAAGAGAATCCAAAAAAACCTTGGTTTCTTTGGAAGGCATCCTTCATTTTGCCTGAAAAGTAGTTCTGCCTTTAGGCTGTGTGACACCGCCTAAAGGCGGAACTACAAACTTTTTCGGCCCGGAAAGTGCAAACCACTTTTCATGCAAAATGTAAGGATGCCGAAAAATCCTTGAAAATTTTTGGCTGGGACTTAAATCCGTCGGTTCGGATTTGTCAATCCGAACCGAGCGTGAGGGACGAACCGGGCGTGAGGGACGAACCGGGCGTGAGGGACGAACCGGGCGTGAGGGCGAACCGGGCGTGAGGGCGAACCGGGCGTGAGGGCGAACCGAGCGTGAGGGATGCTAATTCTTGATGACCATTTGGACATTTTTCCCTTTGATGGAGATGACCACCTTGTTGGCACGCGCTTTTTTCCCATCACGCGTATCACTCGAAAGCAATCTTATCTGAGGGTAGGATTCAAGATCAAATTCATGACCCAATTTTGCCTTGAGCATCGAAAATAGCGACTGGGAATTATTGATGCCGATGATCTTGCAACTGAATTTTTTGTCATTGAATATGGTGCCAGCGGACACATGGCCCTCTTTGACAAGGATGTTACGCAGATATGCCACAATTTCCCCAAATTTCCTGTCATCCACACCAAGGAAATCCGCATGTAAAAATCCGAACTCCGGGGTCCGTGTTGTGTTGGGAATATTGTTTTTGAACATGTTGAACTGAAAGTCCTTAAGATATAATTTTTCAAACACAAACGCCTTCAATTCACCATGTGACACGACCCTCCCAGCATCTCGGAGAAACTGTTCGAGCACCAAAGGGACAGGAACCCGCCTTGCCTTTACTTGGCCAAAATAGATATAGGGAACACGAGGGTAGGTGACAAGCGGATGATTCGAGTCTTTGAGAACGCTGTAAAGTGCCATTTCACCAGTGATGCCAGACTCAAGGCACCGCTCTTGGAAAAAATTGAAGGGACCATATATTCCGATAAAGGGGACGTCCTTCAACTTCTCCAATATCCATTCCTCCATCTCTTTGATCAAATCCGGAGGAATTGAAGTGCATTTTTTGTGAATAAACATGCCGCGGTCCCACAAAAACACATTTTCATCCCGATATAGTGAGCTGTGGACGCTGTTTTCAGTAAGGGCTTCCGTTCGATATCTTCTCAACTCATGAAAGACCTCAGAAAAGTGCATCGCCCTTCCTGACATGGACAACACCGCCTCAGCCGCATTGAGCAAGCTGCCATGGCGAAGCATCCACAAATGGTATGAATAGACTCTCGTCCTTCCTTTTATGAGATGGGTCTGGCAGAGTGAAAAAACCGTTTTGAAAACAGTTTCAGAAAACATCACGATCTTTTCATCTGGATATCTGTCGTCAAGCCAATCGAAAAGTCGCTTTTTGAAAAAATCATAATCGATGCTCCACAGATGTTCATCTATGATTTCATCGGCGTTCTCTTTTGCAATAGTGACAATTTCAAGAGAGACTTGTTTGATGATCTCATCTGATTTCTCGATAAACACGACATCATTGGCATCAATTCCCAACCCCATGTCCTTCCACGGGGTCAGTGTGCCCAAAAAATCAATGAACGGATCCGCGTGTTTCAACATGTCCCCATCGGGACCATGAGCCAACAAAAGAGAGACCAATGTTGTCTTTCTGACTTTCCCCCCTTTTGAACGGACGATATCCAAGGCCGTCTCTATCAAAGGCTGAACTTTCTTCTTGTAAACATGATGTCTGCCCCTCCTTTCCATTTTGCCAATGACTTGTCTCACACGCTCTCTCGTGATTCCCTGCAAATTCTGACCGATTTGTTCAAGTATCATCCGTGGCCTTCCCAACATGCCCATTCTGAGCATGAAGGCTCTTTGATTTCTCTCAGACATCTTGCCGATCTGGGCAACCCACCTCTCAAGAGAGGGAAATGGCGTGTCAACATCAACCACCTCGTCATTTTCAGAGAATGCAAGCACATAATTTCCGGTATCAATCAAGGCTGAACCGGATCCCTCCTCTTCCATTATCTTCTGAGCCAAATCATATACTTTCCTCTGATAGCTGACAATTTCAGAAATGGTCTTGTTCCCGCAATTTCGAACTTGGGATATGGACGAACTAGTCAGCGTCATGAATTTTTCCAATGTGTCAATCTCTTTTTGAACAAGCAGATACTGCCCCCGTTTACATAAGGACTGTTGTATGGTTTCATAAAGCAGGGTGTCTTGTCTTATGCTTTCAGGCAATGAGGAAAGGGTCACCTCCATGTCTCCAAAAAAATCATACACATGATTCCTGATGTGAACCGGATCCAAATCGTCTTCTTTGCAGATATTCAGAGCCAATTCATACATTTTTCTTTGACAGCTGTCAATTTCGGCAACGGTTTTGCTTCCGCAATTTGGCATCCGCAACATGGACACACGAGTCATCGCCATAAATTTGTCCAGCGTGTCCACCTCATTTTCAACAAGAACCTTCTGGGCTCGTATGCATAACAATTGTTTTATGGATTCATAAAACTGCTGGTCCTGCCTCAGATATTCAGGTAGCAAGGAGAGTGTTCGTTCCGGCTCTTCAGGCGGAACATAGCCAAACAGATCCTGCAACACTGTTTCTTTGAAATCAAAGACCTCTCTGACAACTTTCATTCCGCAATTCCGGAAACTCAGCAACCGCCTTTCGTCAATCTCTATAAGTTCCTGAATGCTTTTCACATTCTTCAGTAGCACATTGGTTGTCCTGACTGAAAGGTTGGCCTTTTCGACATAGTGCTCAAAGTTCTTGAGATCATTTTTCGGCCGAATCTCAGTTTTTACTGCCTGCTGTGGCAAATCGTTTTGTTTTTCCAAGATTTCTTCAATAACCTTTTGTTCACAATTGTTGCGCAAAATCAATCTTGTTATGTCAAGATCAAGGAACATGAGTTTTATCCTAGCCGAGAAGGATGAGTCCAAAAAAAGAGGCTGTCATTATCCATGCCGACGCCCGTGCGCGGCAAGGTGTGAACTGACAGACGAAAGCTTGCCTCTCATCAATGGCTCATATAGTAAAGATAATAGTGGCCTCTTTCATTTTGCCAGAAAAGTAGGTTACACTTTTCAGATGACAAAAAGTTTGTGGTTCCGCACCGCCTAAAGGCGGAACTACAAACTTTTCGGGCTTCCCGGCACGCGTAAGGAAAGAAAAAAATGGAGCATCCTCAGATTTTCTGATTATAACGCTTTTCGGGGAGGCCGCTCTGTCCGTGAATATTCATTTGCGGGTAAGTTCAAGTCCAAGTTCAAGTATAAGTTCAAGTTCAAGTTCAAGTTCAAGT
>JAOZRQ010000817.1 GCA_029940115.1 Desulfobacterales bacterium | reverse complement strand
GGGGCATTGACATGCGAATCATGCCGGTGCCCGCATTGGCGGGCCGGAGCTGCAAGCCGGGTCACGTCGTTCGCATGGCCATCATGCCTGTGCACGGGGTTTGAACCGCGGATTGCCGCTGATCACCCGGATTTCGCTGATTTTTTCAAGGAAAGCATGAAAGTGTCGTTTTCTGGAAAGTCATCAATCTGTCAAAAATTTTTGGACGTGCCGGCCTCCTGGAAACCCGGTTCTGGCACTTTCAGTTTGTAGTTCCGCCTTCAGGCGGTCTCACGCCGCCTGAAGGCGGAACTACGAACCGGAAAGTTGCGACTCCCTTCTTATAAGCCATCCCTGCAGTTCCACTCTCAGGCGGCCCGCACCGCCTGAAGGCGGAACTACAAACCGGAAAGTTGCGACTCCCTTCTTATAAGCCATCCCTGTAGTTCCCACAGTGCCGCCCCCTTCTTATAAGCCATCCCTGTAGTTCCACTCTCAGGCGGCCCGCACCGCCTGAAGGCGGAACTACGAACTAAAAATAATAAAAGTTATGACATCCTAATCCTTGTCCACCCGCAACAGCTTAAGCCCGAGTTCGGGATCCAGGGCCCGGCAACCTGTGGTTTCTATCAGTTCAAAAAGAATCACCTCCATGAGATGCCACACCTTCACGCCTTCGCGGATGCATCCGGTCATGGTGGCCTTCTCTCTGCCGCAGGCGATGTGCATATGCAACATGGGATTCCCCTCTGAATCCGGGAAGATGGTTCCCACACCTGCAATATCGTGAACATTGTCAAGGAGATGGATTATGGGCAAAATCGGCAAGGTTCGTCCCTGGGCAGGGCCCGTGATAAGCGCGCTCCCCTCATCCGCGCCCCCGAGGATGATGAGGGCCCCGGCTTTGACGGACTCCTCCTTGGCAAGCGTCTCAATTGCCTCATGGATCACGTCCCCATCTTCAAGACGGATGACAAAAATGCGTCCCTGTTTGGCTTCGGAATATTTCATTCCGATCTGTTCCTCCATGATTTTTATGATTAAGGTTTTGAGGAGGGTTCAGGCGGGATATGGAAAAATCTCAACCCGTTATCCAGCAACCTGCTGAAGTGGCTGAGGAAAGCAACCCAGAACAGCGTGGTGCCAACCATTTCAATAAATTCTTCCAGAGATTTTGAAAAATGGCGCACGGTATATTTTTTAAGGGCGTACTCTTTTCTGATCAATGTGTGAATGTTCCATTCGTGTTTCTTGTCCAGCCCTTCGATAAAATCGAGGCCCACTGCCATGACAAAGCAGGAGAGCGCGAGAATGATCAAAATCCTTGCGGTTTTCGAGTTCAGTTCGCGCCACAGAAAAATAAATATGAACATTCCCATGATCCCGAAAAAGGGGGCAAACAATATTTGCCACGCATAGCTCGGAAAGATATCAAGAATCTGAGACATCCGGGAGGATGAATCGCCGGCGGAATCTCCTGATTTGGCGACAGATTTGAAGGCGGTCCCCAAACGCTCATGTATCTCTGCCCCGTCATCAACGGCCATGTAGGTGAAGAAAGCGGCGATCACGCACCATCCGATCACGGTTCTTTTCGGGGCCGACGTGTGTTTGACAACCAGCGCAATCAGCCAAAGCGTGAGGCCGACCATGAATGTCTGGGTGGTTCCGAACCATGAGGCAAGCGAGTCTTCCCGTGCAATGTTGCAGAAGCGGCGAATCGCGCCGATGTCTGTGTATTTTCCGTAATTTATGAATGCGTCAAGCAACACGAGAAAAATTTCAAACACGACGCAGAAGATCGCCAAGTTGCGGATCATCCGGTCTGTGTGGATGCCGATCTGGATGGTCTGATGGGTTTCGTTTTCTTTCATTTTGATAAAAAATTGCCTGAACCCAGGCTGATTTTCATCATTCCGAGTTCAGGCGGTTAAGGTTAAGTTCCCAGGGCATCATCAAGCAATATTACTCGCCCGGGGTGGTGTCGTCACCGGTTGTGGTGTCGTCACCGGTCGTGGTGTCGTCGCCAGTCGTGGTGTCATCACCCGTGGTGTCGTCACCCGTGGTGTCGTCGCCAGTCGTGGTGTCATCACCCGTGGTGTCGTCACCGGTCGTGTCGTCACCCGTGGTGTCATCACCGGTCGTGTCGTCACCCGTGGTGTCGTCACCCGTGGTGT
>JAOZRQ010000317.1 GCA_029940115.1 Desulfobacterales bacterium | reverse complement strand
GACACGCATAAGGGCAGACCGTTTGCGTCCGGCCGTGTGGCGAGCCTCCCAGTTGTTGCGTTCACCTCCCCCCCCATTGTCTGAGGCGGACAAAACCCGGCTTCTCCGACAGTTCCACCTTGGTGCGATTTGATCGCCAATGACCCTTGACGCGAAGCCGGGTCTCTTTGGGGGGCAACCTTTGTCCCCTCCTGTCTGAACCGGGATTCGTCCGATTAAATGATTGCCATGATTTGTCCATCCATTGTCCCGTCAAGCGTTTGTGGGAGATCAACAAAGGGAGTGCAAAAAAGGCGGTCTCATTGCTTCCGGTTCCAATGACTACCATCTTTGATTTGAACTTGTCAAGGGAACAAGTGAGTGTGAGATTGGCGGCAAATTGGTTCAGGAAATGTGTTCGGTTCCATTTTTAACCGCAGATTACACGGATTCCACCGATTGTCTCCCTTCGTGATTCTTGGCATCCTTCGTTTTTTTTTGCGTTTTGTCAGGAAATTGTGGTGAAAGTTGTTGACATCCGCAAATCCCCATGTTGCAAGCATCCTCGTCGGCAGGCGGCACATCCGAACCCTCCGCCAATAAACCAAGTTTTTTGAAAAAACTTGGTTTCTTACAAGCTCCATCTTGCACAATGAAACGAAGTATGATACATCTGATTTCATTATGAAACAATATGTGATTGATGAAATAAGGCTTCAGGAATATGAAAAGATCAAGGCGTATCTGGATATGAACTTCGGTGATCCCGAGATCGGGGGAATTTACTGGATTCCCTTGGACGCGGGCATCCTTACGGATACCCAGAAGGCGCATGCCGACTGTCAGCCCTTCTATTTTGCCATTGATCTCGCGGAGGGACGCATGACCTGTGAACTTCTGGTTCGCACAAAAAACCGGATCCGATGTGACTGCATCGCGTATGCCACGCAAGAACAGCATAGCTGGCTGATCCGGCTTGTTGACGCCATGTTTGAGCAACTTGAAATCAAAATGTGATGCGTGATTGTGTGAAACGTGATGCGTGATTGTGTGAAACGTGATGCGTGATTGTGTGAAACGTGAAACGTGATGGTGTGATGCGTGATGGTGTGATGCGTGATTTGTCGTTGATAATGTTTCTGGTTCTAACGGATTTTGTGGTTCTCTGTCATCCCAGCTGGTCAGGAGAACGCGGAGATTCGGATGGACCTCGCTGTCCTTTGCGGCGTTCAGACCACAAAATCCGTTAGAATTTCACGAATCACGTTTCACGAATCACGTTTCACGAATCACGTTTCATGAATCACGTTTCACGAATCACGAATCACGTTTCACGAATCACGTTTCACGAATCACAAACAGGAGATGCTTACATGCAGACGGTATTTATCATGTCATGGATCGTGCTTGCCACGGTTTTTTTCGGCATAATGATGATTGTTGTCTCTTTTCTCAGCAAAAGCGGCAGAATTCCCCATAAAATTGCAGCCCTATGGGGGAAGTCCTTACTTTTTGCCAGCGGCATCCATGTGAGGGTGAAGGGAATGACCAACATTTCCCCTGACCGCTCTTACATTTACATGGCCAACCATCAGAGTCATTTTGACATTCCGGTCATTCTGGGGTATCTCAGCGTTCAGTTCAGATGGCTGGCCAAGTCCGAACTTTTCAGAATACCCATTTTCGGACAGGCCATGCAGGGGGCAGGCTACATCAGCATTGACCGCTCGGATCGGAAGTCCGCGTTTGAAAGTCTGGACAGGGCCGCGAACACGATTCGAAACGGCGCGTCTGTCCTGATCTTTCCAGAGGGAACCCGGAGCAGGGACGGTAGGATCGGCCCCTTCAAAAAGGGCGGGTTTGTCTTGGCCATTGACTCAGAGGCGCCGATTGTGCCGGTCATCCTCCATGGCACCCGGGCGATCATGCCCAAGGGGAGGCTGACCATCACCCCCCAAGATGTGCTTCTGGAGATCTGCCCCCCCATTGAAACGGCAGGCCATACAAGACGAACCAAAAATGAGCTGCTGGAAAAGGTCAGACAGGCTATTTGCAAAGGCATTGAAACTTGAAACTTCCCCATCCCGCTCCTGCCGGAACCTGTCCCCGACGTCTTTTATCGGGGATTGGCAAATCCGGCGGATTTGCCAATTGACGGCTCGAGCTTGCCGAACCGAGCAGGCAGACAACGATAGTTTCTTTGGAACCTAACGAACCACAAACAACGGACCACAGACAAACATGCTGAAAATCATCCCTCTCGGGGGCTTGGGAGAAATCGGCCTCAATATGATGCTCATTCAATATGGCGACAGTCTCATCGTCATCGACGCGGGAATCATGTTTCCCGAAGATTACATGCTTGGCGTTGATCTTGTCATTCCGGACATGGAGTACATCCGGCTGAACAGATCCAAGGTGTCGGGAATCATCCTGACCCATGCTCATGAGGATCACATCGGCGCGCTCCCCTATCTGCTTCGGGAAGTCAACGCGCCGGTTTATGGAACCCCTTTCACTCTGGGTGTCGTACGGCACAAGCTGGAAGAGCATGAGCTGCTTTCGTCCGCGGTGTTGCATGAGATCTTCCCCGGAGATCATCTTGCATCCGGGGCGTTTGACCTTGAATTCATCCGCGTCAGCCACAGCGTTGTGGATGGCGTCGGCATCGCGATCCGGACACCGGTCGGGATGATCCTTCACACCGGCGATTTCAAAATCACCCTTTCGGACATTGACGGAATGATGACCGATGTGAACCGATTCGCCCGGTGCGGGGAGGAGGGGGTGCTGGCCCTCTTGTCGGACTCCACAAATGTGGAAAAGGAGGGATACACCATTTCCGACAAAAAAATCGGTGAGACGCTGGAGAGCATCATCTCAAAGGCGGGGGGCCGCATCATCACCGCCCTGTTCGCCTCGAACGTCAGCCGGATTCAGCAGATCATTGACATTGCCACAAGGCGAGGCTCCAAGGTCGTCTTCAATGGAAGGAGCATTGAGGCGAGCGTCAACATCGCGAGAGATCTCGGATATGTCCGCATGGATGACGAGATGGAGATAGCCATTGAACAGATCAACGATTTCCCGGATGATGAGATTGTGATCATCACCACCGGGAGCCAAGGCGAACCGATGTCAGCCTTGGCCCGCATGTCCTCGGGCATCCACAAGCAGGTGCAGATACGAGAGGGGGACACAGTGATCCTCTCCTCAAAGTTCATCCCCGGGAATGAAAAGGCCATTGCAAAGATCATCAACAACCTGTATCGCCGGGGCGCGAACGTGATTTATGAGAAGATTTCGGACATTCATGTGTCCGGACACGCGTTTCAGGAAGAATTGAAGCTGATGATCCATCTGACCCGGCCCGAATATTTCATCCCGATCCACGGAGAGTACCGCCATCTGATTCTCCATGCCCGGCTGGCCGAGCAGACCGGGATCCCAAAATCGAAAATCCTCCTTGCGGAAAACGGGCAGGTCATCGAGTTTGACGAGAATGGGGGGAGGATGCAGGAGAGCATCCTCACGGGTCGTGTCCTGGTTGACGGCAAGGGGATCGGGGATGTGGGCAAGGTACTGCTCAGGGAGAGACGCAAGCTGTCCGAGGAGGGATTCGTCGCCGTCAATTTGGCCTTTGACGAGGAGACCGGCGTGGTCCTTTACGGGCCTGAGGTCGTCTCCCGGGGATTTGTGTTTGAGGCTGAAACCGGACATCTCTTGGAAGACGCGGTATGCGTGGTTCTGGAGATCATCGAAGATACAGCCCCTGACTTTCCCGACCGAATCAAGACGATCCGGGCAAGGGTGCAGAGCGAACTGAGAAGCTATTTCAACTTCACCATCAAACGCCGGCCGGTGATACTCCCATTCATCTTGGAGGTCTGAGGATCGGGGCTGGGCACTGGGTTCTGGACGCTGGACTCTGGGCAAGCATCAGGGCGAAGAATCGTATCACGTTTC
Source organism: Desulfobacterales bacterium (assembly GCA_029940115.1). Taxonomy (GTDB): domain Bacteria; phylum Desulfobacterota; class Desulfobacteria; order Desulfobacterales; family 4be13; genus JAOZRQ01. Next base: position 4,062 of record JAOZRQ010000317.1, on the reverse strand, counting down.
ACGCATCACGCATCACGTCTCACGCATCACGCATCACGTTTCACGCATCACGTTTCACGCATCACATTTCACGCATCACGTTTCACTGAATTTGGAGACCTGCACATCATGGATTATACAAAAACACATCTTACCCAAGCATTCATCAATCTGGACAACCTCACCCACAACATGATTCTCCTTCAGAAGCTTGTGGGAAACCGCCCCCTCTGGCCCGCCATCAAGGCCAACGCCTACGGCCACGACGCGGAGATCATCGGCCGGCATCTGACCCGGCTCGGGTATGCCCCCTTGTGCGTCGCGCATATAGATGAGGCGGTTGAGCTGATTGAAAAGGGGCTCGACACGAGATTCATCGTTCTCTCCCCAACATTGCCGGAGAACAGCAGATATTTTGTCCAGTATGGATTGGAGCCGGTGGTCTGCACTCTTGACCAAGTGAGTACCCTGGCAGAAGTTGCGAGCAAACCAGTCACCGTGCATCTCAAGGTTGACACCGGCATGGGCCGGGTCGGCATCCAGCCGGATCAGGTGGTCCGCTTTCTTGAGGAATGCGCCCGTTTTCCCCAGATCACCGTCAGGAGCATGATGAGCCATTTCCCGAGAGCCGATGAATCGGACAAGTCTTTCTCCCGTCACCAGATTGAGAGGTTCAGTCAGGTGGTGGAGAAGACAAAGGCTCAGATACCGATCTATCATTTTGCGAACAGCGCGGCCATCTTTGACCTTCCCCAAGCCCATTTCGACGCGGCCCGGCCCGGCATCTCCATTTACGGACTCAAGCCGTCACTGACCATGACGAATCCCGAGGTGAACGATCTGAGACCGGTTCTCTCATGGAAGACCCGCATCACCTTTCTGAAAGAGGCTCCCGAGGGCATCGGTCTGAGTTACGGCCATGCCTATCATACGGAGAGACCCTCGCTCATCGCCTCCATTCCCCTCGGATACGGCGACGGCATGAGCCGGCTCCTCAGCAACAGACTTGAAATGCTGGTGCAGGGGGTGCGGTGCAGGCAGGTCGGCCGGATCTGCATGGATCAGTGCCTGCTCGATGTGACCGACCTCCGCGGCAAGGTGGTGATCGGTGACGAGGTGGTGATCATCGGAAAACAGGGGGATGAGGAGGTGACCGCGGATGAGCTGGCCGAGACGCTCGGAACCATCAATTATGAGATCGTCACGAACATTGCCAAGCGGGTCCCGAGAATCACCGTCGGCGGAACCTCCCTGATGAATGCGAGCTGGGACAGGGCTACCTGATTGCTGATGCAGAACGAATTTCCAATTCGTTCCGGCACGATTTGAAAAATCGTGCGACTTTGAACAACGTAGAATGACAAAGAAAAAACATGAGCATCAAACAAAAGAAAGGAGTTTGTCATGAAAAAAAGATGGGAGACGGCGGTCATTTTCTTTTTCACATTTGTGTTCCCCCTCTGTATCGGTTTGGGCGCGGCATCAGCGGGTCATCACAGCGCGGACTATGCCCCGAAAGACTACAGCATCGGTCTTTCGGAGCTTCTTCGTGTGGTGCAGATATACAACGAGGGGGCCTGATGATTGAACAAGATCAAGCCGGGCGATCAATCGCCCGGCTGACAGCTCAAGCACGCTAAAGCGCACTGTGTGTCTCCCTTTCAAGTCACCCCTTCTTCATCATCAACACGAGCCACTTGGGAGACAAATTCCTGCAAGCTGATCCGCAACGGCTGAATCTGTTCTTCTCGGATCCGTCTGGCCTCTCCGGCAAGGGCAACCCGTTCCTCCCGGCCCTTCTTGAAATCCGCCAGGGCCCGGGTTCTGCGCGTCTCAAACACATGGCGGGGCTTGTCAATTGCCGAGGAAAAGAGATGCCTGTACAATGTCCGAATGTCCCCCGAAAACGCTTGGAATTCCTTTTTCGTCTCCTCCCTGATCTCGTAGAAGAGCGTCTTGAACGCGGATGAGAGTTTCTGCCTGATCTCCTCTCTCAGGCTCTTCTCCACCATCCCGCGAGTCAGGAACATGAGGATGACATTGATCAGAAATCCCACCACTGTGACGATTCTCACCCAGAAGAACCGGGTGATCAGCACGAATACAGCGAGGAGGATCCCCGAAGTTGCGGTGAATATGCCGGTCAGGCCCCCCGCGCTCAACATGGCGTTATACCGGACGTTGTCGAATTCCGGGCCCTTTTCCAGTTCCTGAAATATCCGTGCATTGTCGAGTTCCATATCCCCGGAAAATTCAGGGATCGTCATGCCGGCAAAGGGCTCCCCTAAATCCGTTATAATCAGTCGATTCTGGGTTCAGGGTTCTGGGCTTTCGATTCTGGATATGTGTCTCGGCATCCATCAGACCTCCTTCCTCACTGCCGCATGCAACTTCCCTGCTCGCCTGCCAGACGATGCCCCCGAATAATCGGTTTGCCCCCGAAGATATCTGTCAAGTTTCACGCATCAAGTTTCACTTGCATGTTTTGCGAGATGTCCCAGCTCGGGAAAAATAAGGGACTGGCAAGCCAGCTGACATGCCCTGAGGCTTCCCGGCATACAGAAAAGAACGGTTTTTCCGATCACACCGGCGGTGGCCCGGGATAACATGGCTGCCGAACCGATCTCTTCAAAGCTGAACTGGGCAAACAGGACCCCGAAAGCAGTCAGCTCCTTCTCAAGCAAAGGTTTCACCGCCTCAATGGTGACGTCTCTCTCGCTTACCCCGGTTCCTCCTGTCAGCAGAAGGGCATGGGGGGCATGGTCATGAATCACGCGGAGAACGGTCTCTTTGATGCTTTCGGCCTGGTCCGGCAGGACTTGGTGAAACACCACCTCGTGTCCCTCCTTCTGCGCCTGCTCCCTCATCCATTGACCGCTCTTGTCTTCAGGCAGTCGCCGGGTGGTGGAAAGGGTGATGATTCCGATTTTGACATTCCTGACCGCCTGTTCCTTGTGTGCTTTGGTTCCCATAACGCCTCCTTGCTTTGGCATCCTTCTTTTAGTATCTGTGATCGAACCATTAGTCTAAACTTATAGAGCTTTCAACAGAAGGTTTGTCCGGAGTCCCCAGTTCATAGTTCCGCCTTCAGGCGGTCTGACACCGCCAGAAGGCGGAACTACGAACTGTGGAGCGTCTCAGGTTCCCCGTGTTTCAATGACCACCTGATCCTCGCCGTCATATTCAGTCAATAGGACATTCACGGTCTCTGACCACCTGGTCTCAACGAATTTCCCCACATAATCCGCACGGATGGGAAGCTCCCGGTGTCCCCTATCCACAAGGACCGCCAGTTCAATGCGACCTGGCCTGCCGAAATCTATGAGCGCGTCCATTGCGGCCCGTATGGTGCGGCCTGTGAACAGCACATCGTCCACCAGGATCACCTTTTTTCCGTCCACTGAAAAGGATATCTCGGTGGTCTGAACAACCGGATTGTGGCTGATACGGGTCCAGTCATCCCGGTACAGGGTGATGTCCATGTCTCCGGTGGGTATCTCAACCCCTTCAATCCTATGGATTTCAGACTGGATACGCTTTGCAAGGTAAACCCCGCGCCGTTGAATGCCGATGAACGCGAGATTCCCTGTTCCCTTATGTTTCTCAAGGATTTCATGGGTAATCCGTGTCATTATCCGATCAATTTCCTCTGCATTGAGAATCTTATGACATTTGCTCATTTTCTTATCCTAATTATGGTATTGGATCGTCGTAAACGTGAACGTGAACGGTCGGACATGCACAATTTGTCCAGTCCCGCAGGGGGAGTCCCGTAGGGACTGCTGAAAATAGCCCGGCAATTCATTGCCGGGGTTGGGTTGACAGAAGCCCCCCGAGTCCCGTAGGGACTGCTGAAAATAACCCGGCAATTCATTGCCGGGGTTGGGGGAGTCCCGTAGGGACGACTGAAAATAGCCCGGCAATTCATTGCCGGGGTGAGTTGACAGAAGCCTCCCTGAGTCCCGTAGGGACGACCGAAACGTCCCAACAAGTTCAGTCGTCCCCACGGACTGGACAAAAATTATGGTTGTCCGACCCCGGCAATGAATTGCCGGGCTATTTTCACAAGTCCCTCCGGGACTG
>JAOZRQ010000316.1 GCA_029940115.1 Desulfobacterales bacterium | reverse complement strand
AAATGAATTTTATTTTTATTAAGTGAAAGTGTAAACCGGCAAATGAAGGATGCCCGGTTTTTTGCCTCATGCGATATGCAAAAAATCACCCGGCAGGGAACCGCCCGCCGGGAGCGTTATCCCGGAGCGGTTTTTTGTCTCATGCGATATGCAAAAAACCGCTCGTTGCCCTCGCTTAATTTTTGCACTCCTTCCAGACAAACTTTATGAGCGGTTTTTTGTCTCATGCGATATGCAAAAAACCGCTCGTTGCCCTCGCTTAATTTTTGCACTCCTTCCAGACAAACTTTATGTTAAATGCCTATATGTGAATTAACCAATGCAACCCCAAAAAAAGGAGACCCAAAAATGCAGCAAAGACTCCACCTGACATTGACCCTGGCCCTGGCGGCCCTGATGATTCTGTCAGCACCCGCGCACGCGGCCCGCTTCGTTGACAATAGCGACGGCACGGTCACGGACACCCGAACCGGCCTGGTTTGGGAACAAAAGACCGATGACGGGGGCCTGCGCGATATGAACAACGACTATACATGGCAAGAGGCCCTGGATTACTGCAACAACCTGAACTTGGCCAGCCAAGCCGACTGGCGTTTGCCCACCATCAAGGAGCTGGCATCCCTTGCCGATCTGAGCCGGTACGGTCCGGCCATTGATCCTATTTTTAAGAATTATACAGTTTCGTCCAGTGATTGGTCTTCGACGACGGGTGCCAATAACGAGGAGTACGCATGGCACGTCGATTTCAACAACGGCAGCGACAGCTACGGCAATAAGTCAAGTAGCCGTTATGTGCGTGCCGTGCGTGGCGGACAGGCTGGGTCATTCGACCCTTTGGTTATTTCCGTTGACCCGGCAGCAGGCGGAACAGTTACCGGAACCGGCATTTCCTGCCCCGGGGACTGCACAGAGAACTATACCACCGGAACCACCGTTCAGTTCGCAGCCACCCCGGCCGATGGATACCAGTTCGATCACTGGGAGGGCGACGCGTCAGGAACAGGGACCACCGCCAGCATCACCATGACAAAGGATATGAATGTCACCGCGGTATTTGTATCCGGCGTTTATACCATTTTCGGGTATGTCAGAGACGGGGACAAAGTGACTTCACTGTGCAGGATCTGAAAGGCGCGTTGCAGGACGGTCCCCTGTGTGTGGCCATGTATGTGGCGGATGATTTCCACAGCTACAGCGGCGGAATCTATGATTACAACGGCGGGAATCATGAATGGGGACATGCGGTGTTTCTGGTCGGCTATGATGATTCACAGCAGTGTTTCAAAGTGAAAAACAGTTGGGGAACATGGTGGGGCGAGGGCGGATATTTCCGTATCGCATACAATGATGCCACGGACGACATAAAATTCGGCTGCTATGCCCTGTCCGCATCGGGAATCTTTGTTGACGGAGAGGGTCAGACAGAGGAAGTCACGGTGAGCAACACCGGAACCGGCACCCTGACCGTCAGCAGCATCTCCTGTGACAAGACATGGCTGGAATTTTCACCACAAACCCTTTCCGCGATTGCACCGAATGAGGAAAAAACGCTCACCCTGTCTGTCGGGGATTGGGACAGCGTTGCCTCCCCTGAGGAGACTGCGACACTCACCATATCCTCAGATGACCCTGACGAAGCCTCTCTGCTCATCACTGTGAAAGCAGCGATTCCGGTGATGGCGGCAAGACCCATGCTGATGGTCTCCCCGCCGTTTTACGGAAATATTTCCACCGCATCGGACGGAAATGCACAAATCGAAGTCTCCAATGACAGCGGTGAGACATTCCTCGATGTCTCCAACGGCAGCGAAGGCACGATGAGCTGGACAGCCGAATCCGACAACGCATGGCTGAAGATCACACAGGGAAGCGCAGGCACGGATTACGGAAGGGTCATTGTCGCTTATGAGGAGAATGCCGGTGGCATGAGAACCGCAACCATCACCGTCTCCGCATCAGGCGCAATCAACAGCCCGCAATATGTCAAAATCCGGCAGACGGACATGGATGTGGACGCGGATGACGACGGCATGACCGACAGCTTTGAATTCTGGCACGGCCTTGATCCGTCCAATCCTGATGACGCGTCCGGCGACAGGGACGGAGACGGCCTGACCAATCTGGAGGAATATCAGAACATTCAGGCGGTATGCCGAGGTCAATTTCGAGCTGTTGAATGAGGCAAGAGAGATGTTCAAAGCCGATCTCCGGCCGGACAGGATCGCCCGAGACATCTCCCTGCTGATCCAGACAAAGATCATTCCCGGTGAGACTCTGCTCTTTCTCAATGAGATACTACAAACTTTTTTCCATCCGGAAAGTGCAAACCAGTTTCCATGCAAGATGAAGGATGCCCATTTTTGCTTGTCTCTTGTTTCTTGTTGAACTTAATCTGTTTTTATGTTACCACTTGATCATTCCTGTGAAAATAGGGAGTCGGCCCGTTTGGGGAAAAGCCGGGTTTCTCGCCCATTCCCGACTTTTTGTCCTGTACACATGAACATTTCTTAAATTCAAAGAATGGAGATCAGGCACTTCCCCGGTCAAACCGCCGGATTTGTCAACTTGGCGGGCATGCATGATGAAGCCGCCGGATTTGCCAATCCGGTGAGCGCATGATGGGGCAAGTTGTTTGGTCATCATCACTAAGGAGACATCGTATAAGGAGACATCGCATATGGAAATCATTAAGGCCTATTCCCGCGGATCCTTGTTTTGGATCATTCTTTTCACAAGCCTGTTGTGCATTCTGCTCCATTCGGCGTTTCATTTTGCAGTGGGTGTGACATCTGAGAAAGTGTTGCACCTGTTTGTGGCCCAAGCCAATGCCGGATTGCCCGAGACAGAAGCCTTTGTCAGTCAGATCACCACGATCATTGACATGCTGAAAGTCTGGTTTGTGCCGGTTTCAACAGGATTGTTCTTTCTCTTCGGATTCTGTGTGTGGTTTTTCCTGCACCGCTCATTTGCCGGACTGGTGAGGGAAACAGACCTTGCAAACCAAAAGAAAGAGGGAAAACCCGTCATGAAAGCCTCTGCTGAGGATAAGAAACAAAGGAAACAGAATGACAGTCGCCTGTTTTTGCATCTGCTCTCTGTGTTTCAGCGGGAAGGGCGTCTGATGGATTTCCTTTCAGAGGACCTTGATGAGTATGAGGATGACCAGATCGGCGCGGCGGTCCGTAGCATCCACGAGAACTGCAAGAAGGCAGTGAACAAATACTTGGTCTCCGGCGCGGTGCTTGACGAGGATGAGGGTGATGAGATCACCGTCAGCCCCGAGTTTGACCCGAACGTCATCAAACTGACCGGCAATGTCACCGGTGAGCCACCCTTCAAAGGCGTTGTTCGCCACAGAGGTTGGAAAGCGGCACGGCTTGAGTTGCCCACCCTCTCCAGCAGGCAAGACCCGCATATCATTGCCCCGGCCGAAGTTGAAATTTTATAGATGATGCGTGATGCGTGAGACGTGATGCGTGAAACATGAACTGATGTGATGAGTGAAACGTAATGAATGAGATGTGATGCGATCTATGAAAGATTCCAATCATGTATCACGAGTCACGCATCACGAGTCACGCATCACGAGTCACGCATCACGAGTCACGATTCACGCATCACGAGTCACGCATCACGTATCAAGGAGTCGAAAATTATGTCAGATCCCACTTATATCGTAGGAATTGATTTAGGCACAACCAACAGCGTTGTGGCATATACAGAAGTAAATATTGAGAAAGGCAAAGAACCTGACATCCGGGTGCTTGACATTCCCCAACTGGTTGAGGCAGGCACGATGGAGAAACGAGCGGTGCTCCCCTCCTTCATCCTTGTGCCGGGCAAACATGACGTGTCAAAAGACGCGCTCCGTCTGCCTTGGGATGAGGAGAACAAAATCGCGGTGGGGGAGTTTGCCAAAGAGCGGGGAGGGGAGATCCCCCATCATCTGATCGCCTCCTCAAAATCATGGCTTTGCCATACGCTGATTGACAGAAACAAGCCGATTCTGCCTTGGGAGGGACCGGAGGACATCCCGAAAATGTCACCTGTGGAAGCCTCTTCGATGATATTGAAGCACATCCGCGACGCTTGGAATCATGCCATGGCCCGGGAGGAAGAGACGCACAGGCTGGAGAGCCAAGATGTTCTGTTGACCGTGCCCGCGTCCTTTGACGCGGTGGCCAGGGATCTTGTGGTCAAGGCCGCTGACATGGCCGGGCTGTCCAACATCACCCTGCTGGAAGAGCCCCAAGCCGCATTTTACGCGTGGATCGAGTCCAAAGGGGACAAATGGCGAAAGCTCATCAAAAAAGAGGATCTCGTCCTTGTGTGTGACGTGGGGGGGGGCACATCCGATTTCACCCTCATCAATGTCACTGAGGAGGAGGGGGAGCTTGTGCTGGAACGGATCGCGGTGGGGAATCACCTGCTCATTGGCGGGGACAACATGGATCTTGCCCTTGCCTATGCGGTCTTCAAGCGGATGTTCAAAAAGGGGAAACGCCTCGACGCGTGGCAGATGCGGGGGCTTTGGCACAGTTGCCGCAAGGCCAAGGAGGCTCTTCTGGCAGATCCGGAACTGAAAGATTATCCGGTGACGATACTCGGCGGCGGCAGGAGCCTGATCGGCGGCACCAAAAAGGCGAAGATCGCCAGAAAAGAAGTCGAAAACATTATCCTAGAGGGGTTTTTCCCGAATTGCCCAAGCCATTCGAAACCCGAGGAAACCCAGAAAGTCGGCATCAAGGAGATCGGCCTCTCTTATGAGGCAGATCCCGCAATCACCCACCACCTGGCCCATTTTCTCAACCGCCAGGAAGACAAGAAGATTCCCACCGCAATCCTCTTCAACGGCGGCGTGATGAAATCCGACCCTGTCAGGGATCAGGTGATGAATGTGATTTCATCATGGACAAAACCGGGAAAGTCACCCGCAACCCGCCAGATCGAGACGGATGACTATGACCTGACGGTGGCCAAGGGTGCGGCCTATTACGGCTTGGCCAGACGGGGCAGAGGGGTTCGGATACGGGGCGGTCTCGGCAGGACCTACTATATCGGCGTGGCCGCGTCGTTGCCGGCGGTTCCCGGGATGCCCGTGCCCATCAAGGCCCTGTGCGTGGCGCCTTTTGGGATGGAGGAGGGAACCGACGCCATGCTTGCGGATCAGGAATTTGTCCTTGTGGTGGGTGAGCCGGTGAAATTCGATTTCCTGGGGTCATCCCTGCGGCTTCACGATCCGAACGGGCTGATCATTGACGACTGGGAAGAGGATATTGAGGAGATCACCACCTTGGAGACCACCCTCGAAGGGGAACCCGGCAGTGTCATTCCGGTTTGCCTTGAGGTGAAGGCCACCGAGATCGGCACATTGGAACTCTGGTGCGTCTCAAGAGAAAACAGCGAGCAGAGATGGAAGCTTGAGTTCAATGTCCGGGAGAAGGAAGCTGAATAGGGGCGAGGGGCGAGTGCCGCTCCCCCGCTCGCCGCTTTCCCGCTCCCCCCGCTTACATCCCAGATTTGAAAAAGTCCGTCTCAGAGACCGTGTCAGCGTTGCTTGCGTAACGCTTGGGCTCTGTTCCCGCCTTGAAGCATTCAAGAATCGTCTTTTCCGTTTCAGGGAGAGCCAAAAGGCCGCTCTCTGAGTCAATGTTTCGGAAGATGATCCCTCTTGGCACCTTGAAAGGTCGGATCGGTTTCTCCGCAAGGACCTTCCGCATGAATCCGAGCCATACCGGCGCTGCTGCCTTGCTGCCTGTCTCCTTTTTTCCCAGGGAACGCTCCTCATCGTACCCCACCCATACACCGGTGACATAATCGGGGGTGTATCCGACAAACCAGGCGTCGTGTGTGTTGTTGGTCGTTCCGGTCTTGCCGGCCGCGGGCCGGTTCAACGCCCGGACTCTGTAACCGGTCCCCGCGGTGACCACGCTTTCCAGCAGACTGGTCATGATATACGCGGTGCTTCGCTGAATCACCTGCTCCCTCTCGGGGTCGGTCTCGTACAGCTCGTTCCCATCCCGGTCAACGATCTTTGTGATGAAAACAGGATCCACCCGTTCCCCCAAGTTCGCAAAAACCGAATAGGCATTCACCAGATCAAGCAGGGAGACCCCCGATGATCCGAGGGCCAGTGACAGATCCCGATACAGTTCGGATGTGATTCCGAGCTTCTTCGCGTAATTTGCCGCGTAGTTCACCCCGATATCATTCAAAATCTTTATGGTTGCCAGATTGCGCGACTTGGCGAGGGCCTTCCGGAGAAGCGTGGGGCCGTAAAATTTGCCCGCGTAATTCTTCGGCTTCCATGTATTCTGGGTTTTGTCCCGATAGACAATCGCGTTGTCAATGATCTCGGTGGCAGGGGTATATCCCTTGTCAATGGCTGCCGCATAGATGACTGGCTTGAAAGCGGACCCCGGCTGACGCCGCGACTGAACGGCCCGGTTGAACTGGGTCTCCCTGAAATCCCGTCCGCCCACCATGGCCTTCACATGGCCGGTCCCCGCCTCAATGGAGAGCAACGCGGCCTGAATCTCCGGGGTCTGTTCCAAGTCAAGTTCCCACAGTTCCTTTTTTTTCTTTTTTCCTTTTATCTTGACTGCTATGACATCTCCCACACCCGGGAAATGTCTTGACTTTCTTGCCCATCGCATTCCCTTGCGATTGATGACACCTGTGGTGTCTCCCATGCGGACCGTCAGCTTTTTCTTTTTCCCCCGGCCGGTGATCCGGGTCACCACCCCCTCGACGACTTTTCCCGCTTTCAAGGGGTCCTTGTCATAAGCATTCCGAAGCTTCCTTGAAAAGCCCTTGATCTCTTCCGGTTCAAGGTGTCTTGCCGGCCCCCGATATCCGTGGCGCTTGTCAAGCGATCTCAATCCCTTGTCCAGCTGCTCCCGGGCCGCCTCCTGCATCTCGATGTTCACGGCGGTGAATATCTTCAGCCCCCCCTCATACAGACGCTTCCGGCCAAATTCCGCTTCCACATGACGCCTGACATGCTCGGTGTAAAAGGGGACCCTTTCGATGAACCAGTTCCGCCTCGGCTTGATGTCGAGTGGGGTCTGGAGGGCTTCGGCTTTCTGCGCCTCAGTGATATGTTTCTCCGCAACCATGCGGTTCAGAACATACGTTTGGCGTTCCCTTGCCTTTTTCGGATGATTGAGGGGGGAATCTCTTCCCGGCGCCTTGGGCAGGCCCGCGAGCATGGCGCATTCTGCAAGATTTATGACCTTCACTGTTTTGCCAAAATAATTTTCAGCAGCCGCCTCCACGCCGTACGCGCCGTGTCCGAGATAGATCTCGTTCAGATACAGATAAAGGATGTCCGCCTTGGTAAATGCCTGTTCGATGCGATACGCGAGGATCGCCTCCCTGATTTTCCGGCGATAGCTTTTCTCAGGGGTCAGCAGAAAATATTTGGTCACCTGTTGGGTGATGGTGCTGCCTCCTTGGACCACCGCGCCGGCCTCCATGTTTTTCAGAAGAGCCCGGCAAATGCTGATGTAATCAACGCCTTGGTGCTCAAAAAATCTTGAATCCTCTGCCGCGATGAAAGCCTTGACCAACATGTCCGGTATTTCGGACAGCGGGATCACAACGCGCCTCTCCTTGTAAAATTCAGCGATCTTCCGGTTGTCATCCGAGTAAACCGTTGTGATGGTTGGGGGCCGATACTCCTTTAATGAGGAGATGCTCGGGAGGTCCTTGCTGAAATGTTTGTAGGTGAAATATGCGCCTGCGGACGCGGCAATGACGCCGATCATCATAAGGAAGGCGAGCCAGATGAACCATTGGGCTATTCTGTTCATCTTCTTTTTCTCCCTCAAACCATCCTTTCCTGACATCTGAAATCTGTGTCTGTCCTTTAACATGGTTCCTCACGGTAAGCTGCAAGCTCAAAGTTGCAGCACATCACTTTTTGAGTCCCTTCATGCTCCCGTTGGCTCGGATTTGCCAATCTGAGCCAAGCGAGGCACATGCTCCCGCCGGATTGACAAATCCG
>JAOZRQ010000315.1 GCA_029940115.1 Desulfobacterales bacterium | reverse complement strand
GGGCTTGGTGCCGCTCGGTTCATCATGAAGTGGCTCGGTTCGGATGGTCAAACCCGAACCAGAAGGCAGGGCGAGGGATTTGCCAATCCCCCGCGAGCGGGCTTGGTGCCGCTCGGTTCATCATGAAGTGGCTCGGTTCGGATGGTCAAACCCGAACCAGAAGGCGGGGCGAGGGATTTGCCAATCCCCCGCGAGCGGAAGCTGAAGGGCCCGTTTTCAAAGTCCGCGTCATTTTCGCAGGCCAGTTGCGGAACTTGGGGATATATCCTGAAAAAAGAAAGGAGGTTTTTATGCTTGAAGTTGGATATCTGATGAACAAAAAAGGTCAGCCGAAAGCCGTTGTGATTCCCATAGAACTGTGGAGGAAGCTTCTTCCAGAAGAAGGTGGCTCTCCTGATGAGTTGTCAGACGCATTGGAAGATTACTGTCTGGGAAAGGCCATGGATGAAGGACGGAAAACCCCATTGTTGAGTCGTGATGATGCTTTGGCATATTTGAAGGAACAGACAGATTGAAAGTTTTTTATCGCAAATCTTTTTTGAAAGACCTTAAAAAATTGAAGAAACATCTGGTTTACGATGACATATTTGAGTTGGCCTTTATAACATTGCCAGAGGCCGAAACATTGAGAGAGGTTTCGTCTGTCAAGGCAATGAGAGGATATTCAAACCGCTATCGTATCAGGATGGGTGATTATCGCATCGGAATGGAAGTGCAGGGAGATGGTTGAAATGGTGCGGGTTTTACATCGCCGAGAATTTTATCGGTATTTCCCTTGAACTCAATCATCAAGTTTTTTCTGTCATTCCTGCTTTCGCAGGAATGACAGGCTTTTCTCACCACGAATGCGAAATCGCCCCCCTTCCCCACAAGCCGCCACGCAGGGCAGGTCTGCCCGAATCCGGCTTGCCAGTTGGTTGTCAGTTGCCGGCTACAAGCCACTGACCACAACCAAAGCCGCTGACCACAACCAAAAAGCCACTGACTACAAACGGAGGGCTGCCCGAACGGTTTTTCCCACAACGCCGTCAGCGACCAATCCGTTTTTCTCCTGAAACTGCTTCACGGCCTGATGGGTGTGCGGTCCGAATACCCCGTCCGAGCCCGTCTTGAATCCGGTTTTGATCAGTGCCTGTTGCACCTGTCTCACATCATTTCCTCGCATATACGGCGTGGTCAGAAACAGTTGCCGTTCCCTCTCCCCCGGGAGCGGAAGCTGAAGGGGCCCGTTTTCGAAGTCCGCGTCATTTCCGCAGGCGAGTTGCGGAACTTGGGGATATCCGTTGTGTCGCAACGACTCCCGGATCCGCTCCAGCAGATTTCTTCGAGTGATGTGCCCCCTGCTATCCCGCATATGTCTGCAGAAGTAATAGGTGAACGCGCCGTTATAGGCCCCCTTGATGTAGGCGTCCGCCGATTCTTGGTCGGACCGGCATGCGGACCAGAGGATATGGTTCCGGGTGCTCCGATTTCCGGACCGGTTGTTTGACGTGAACCCCCTTGACCGCAATTCATCCTCATCGCCTTCATGTCGAAATCGGATATCCGGTGGCGGCTCAAGATACCTGCCTCTCATCTGTTCCGAATCGGGCACAGTGGCTCGCCGGGACCTCGTTGTCATCCCATCGCCGGAATGGCAACAGTCAAGAAACACCTCCAGCAGGCAATTCTTCGGGAGGCCATTGAACACCTTGTCCAGATCATCATCCAGAATGAAGCAGCCATCCCAGTCATGATCCCAAGGACAGATCACCTCATCCAAGCCATCCTGAAGTTCGTCTCCGTCTCTGTCCCGAATCTGGGAGCCGTGTCCCGCGAAGTGAAACACCATGAAATCTCCCGGCTCCGCGGACTTCACCATCCACCTCAGCCGGTGAAGGATGTTCTCCTTCGTGGCCCGGTTCTCCGTGACGGTCCGAATGTCATTGTTGCTGAATCCGAGATAGCCCTTGAGGATGTCCCGCATATTGCTCACATCATTCAGACAGCCACTCAGATCATTGATGTCCCGATAATCATTGATGCCTACAAGCAATGCCTTTCTTGCCATGGTTGCTCCTTTCTGTCTGGTTTGTGGTCCGTGGCTGCTGACCACTGACCACACTGATCACTGATCACTGACCACTGATTTCCTCAGAATCTCTCCAATCTCCTGAAACCCAGATGCCATACGGCCGCCATGAATTCTCTCCCGGACAAAGGTGGCGAGTTCGTCCGCGGACACCGGCCGGGTGCGGTTGTTCTCGTCAACCACCGTCACGTCCCCCTCCTTGACCGCATAGTTGAGCAGGGACAGGGCATACCATCGGGCCGCGTCCTCATCCGCCAGAGAGATTATGCGCCCTCCGAGCTGTTTGAACTGATCCAGCATCTCGTTCGTGGTCTTCCATTTCGGCGGCGACGGGATGGCACACCGCGCGTCCCGGATATAGACCGCCTTCCCGTCGTTCTTCTCCAGGGACTCAATGCCTCTCTTGATGCTGGCTCTCACATAGGAATTGTTCAGCTCGGTGTCTATGATGAACACCGTGTGGGACTCTGAGGGGTCAGCTGTTTCAGCCCCTTGGCGTTTGATCCTGCACTCGAAGTCAACATGCTTGTCCTCATGCGGGCTCAACAATTCGACTTCAAAGTCGCTTTGGGACGCGCTGTGTCTCAGGTAAAGCTCCAGCGCACGTTTCAGCCGGCTGCGATCCGGCTGGTACCGGTTGAAATCGGCTCGGATCAGGGTGTGTTGATGCTCAAACTCATCCTGCAACTTGTCCAGCGGAAGCACTGGCGCAACCGGCTCCTTGTCCGGATAGAGGATCTGCCTCATCCGTTGGTTTGCCAGCATGATCACCTGTCTGGGGCTGTGAAGGCGCATCTTGAACATGCTCTTCAGGCTTTCCATCTCAAAGGGGAAGAAATCGTCAGCCTCCTGACTCCGCTCAATCCCGAATTTCGGATTTCCATAGACCGTGGCCAAGCGGGTTTTGATCATTTCCATCGCTTGGGCATGATCACATCCCTTCAATTGGAATTCGTTGGTCCTGAGACGGGTGATCACCTGCTGGTTCAGCTTCTTCGTGAAATTCTCCTCCCACTGCTGCCCCCGGACAAAGACCACCGGCAACATGGCCTTGGCCCGGTCCACAAGGAACTCGACCATCTTTCCGAGGGAACGGATCTTCTCATCGGTGTCGTAGTTCTCCAAGCGGTCGAAACAGATCACCAGGGGCTGGCCGTACGAGAGCAGCAAGATTCCCAAGTAAGTCAGGATGTTGCGTGACTTCTGCTCCAGCGTCCCCACCGAGTCATTCATCCGGTCCGTCACCCCGAGCAACGCCGCGTCCTCATCGTCAATCGCGACCCCCTTCAGCCAGTCGGTCGCGGCGGATCGTCTCTTCGGTGTCTGATAATGGAACAGCACCTTCAGAAAATCCTTCGGGATATCAGGGAATTTCACCCGCATGGCGTCAATGGCCCTTCTTTCAAGGCCGTTGGCGGATGAGGGGCTTTTCTCTGTCGCTTCCATGAAGATTTTGCCGAAACTCCGGATGGAGGAGTTCAAGAGTTCGTTGAACGAAGAACTCTTCTTCAATTCCGTCTTCAGTTCCCTCAATCCCCTGATGCCGAGTTCCTTGAATCCCCTGAGTCCGAGTCCTTTGTTTTCTGAGGGAGGATCCTCTTGGGAAACCTCCTCCAATATCCGGTTCAGAATCCTGTCCAGCTGGGTCGTATGCGAAGACGAGTCAATCGGATAACAGAGGTTCACAATGACCTCACGCAACAGATAGCGATAGGTCTGTTCGGTGTCCTCAATCGGCTGGACATAGGCAAAGGAGAAGGGAAACTCCGTCTGCCTGCCGTGTTTGAGGATTCTGCCCACCAAGTGCGTCTTGCCACTGCCCACCTCGCCGAACACCAGGCCGGCACAGGATAGGGAGGCCGTTCGGGTCTTCTGATCGATCAACTGGGTGACTTCCCGGAACGCCCGCTCATTGACGGATTGGACATCCGGGTATTTGTCTTCCCAAGGATCGCCGACACTTGAGGAGGTGAAGGGGTTCTCCTCCATCAGGGCATTCAGTTTCTTTTCATTGTCGTTCATCATTCTTTCCCCACCAAGTCAGGTTAATGTAAAGCAAACCGTTTTCATCTGCAAAGGACTCTCTTATTTCTCTTTCCGCCATTATTGAGGGGTCTCCGCCATGAAGTTCGATGGTGTAGTCGGCCATCAGCTCCATGAGCATGCGGTCAAACCGCTCCCTGGGCCAGCTCAGATGATCCCGGATGCGATGGATGCGGACAAAGTGCTGGCCCTTTCCCACACGATCATAAGCGGATTTGAACGCGGCGCGGCCGTCTATGGGTCTCTCCTGAATATGGGTCTGCCTCCCGATCTTGGGAGAGATTTTCAGGCTTGGGAGATGATTTTCATTGAACGTGCAGATCACCGTGCCCGATTCGAGGAGCTGGTTGAGGCTGGCGATGAACTCCTTTTTGAGCATGGGCAGATTTTTGGCCACGTTTTTTGAGGACAGACCCGGCTTCTTCTTGATCTTGTCCAAGATCATATCTTCGGGGGACATGCCGAAACCGATATATGCGGCCCTTGCGCCCCGGTATTCCCATACTGCGTCTCCCATATGCGGTTTCAGATGTCTCAGAACCTCTGTCGGTGGTCTTTTTTTTGACAGGCCCAACTGTTTGAGTGACGCCGTGGAAAGGCCGTTTCTGATCTGCGTGACGGTGAGATACTTCTTTTTTTTTCTCTTCAATAAGGTCGTGATCTCTGTCTTGATGTCAGCGGTAAGATCGTTCTCCATGTAAATTCTCCTGCTGATGATAAGAGTTGAGAAAAAAATAATTTGCCCATTTGATCATTGCGGAAACGCTGTCCTCTATGACGTTCCGTGTGGAAAAGCACAAGTTGTCTCTTTCCAATCCCTAACACTTTTTGGGGATCCTGCCTAGGCTGATGAAAATGTCACAAAAAGGGTTGCCGATTGTGATCCCGTCTTTGTTCCCCCCATTTTTTTTGGCTTGAAAATCAGCCACCTGCAAAATGTGGGGAACAAAGCTGGGATCAACTTTTGGGAATGTTGGCAACATTTTCATCACCCCAGATCCTGCCCTTCACCCGTGAACCCAAACGCAAGGGTTCCAGTCGGATGCCGTTGGCAAGTCCTGTCATATCGACCTTGATCATCGTTTGGACCAACCTTGCTCGGCCTGGATTGCCAAATCCAAGCCCGCCGGATTTGGCAATCCGGCGGGAGCAGAGGGTGGCCGAAACGATGATCAAGGCCTGTCATATCAACCTTTTCGAGCTTGTGATCGGCCATCTGAAACAAAGGAAACTTTGGACCGAGCGATCCAGATTCAATTGAAAAAGGCTGATTATAACGGATTTGGGGGAGGCCTTGAACTTATACTTGAACTCAAGCTTGCCCACAAATGAACATTCAAGTTCACGTTCAAGTTCACGGGCACGTTCACGTTCACTGGCACACTCACGTTCACGGGCAGGCGGCCTCCCCGAAAAGCGTTATAATCAGGAAAAAGGATGCTCGGTCGTGATTGCATAAAAAAAGGGATTACGCCAGCAACAACGCAATCCCTTGTCATTTTTATGGTAGCGGGGGCAGGATTTGAACCTGCGACCTTCGGGTTATGAGCCCGACGAGCTACCATGCTGCTCCACCCCGCATCAACTTGAATATAAGGTAATCCCTTTTGGATGGTTGTCAAGAGGTGCTTCCAAAAAAAAAATGACAATTTTCCAAAAAAAATTATAAAAGCCCATTTATCAAGCGTTTCAAGCGTTCCCCCTCGGATGCGGAAGCACCTGGGTCCTTATATTTCAAGAGAATCTGCTTGGTCCGGCTGGTGTGTCCGGATGTGATCTCCACGAACGACTTTGGAACCCCAAGACATTTTGACAGATAGGCAATGCACATTTTGTTCGCGGCATTCTCCACCGGCGCGGCCGTCAGCCTGATCTTCAACGCGTCCCCATGAAGGCCGGCAAGCGCATTCTTTGAGGCTCTCGGCTGAACATAGACCTTGAAGGAGATCCCGTCTGATTTTTCTTGGATCAACAACATGAGGGACTCCCAGAAAATAATTTACCTGCCATTTTTTACCTGCTTTTAGACATCCTTCATTTGGCATCGTTTTTTTTAAAAGGAGCATAACTGATAATTTTTTGGGTGCCTATAAAAATTCCTACGATGTGCTTGTGTCCCATTTTAAAAAAACGATGCCATTTATCAGTTCACCATAAGTGTAAACTCAGGACTTATGATTGAACAACTTGTCAGCACATCCGGCTGTATGGTCTCAATGAGGATGGGCCTCTGTCGCGGCCGCAAGTTCCCTCATTGAAAGCGTTGCCGTGCCCACTTTGGCCACCACAATGCCGGCCGCGGTGTTGGCCAAGGTCGCGCTCTCTTTCAAGGAGAGGCCGGATGCCATGGCAAGCCCCATCACCGCCACCACGGTGTCACCGGCTCCGGACACGTCAAAGACCTGTCGCGCATCGGTGCTGATCTGATGGGGGGAGTTCTCCCGCTCAAAAAGAACCATGCCGCCTTTGCCACAGGTGATCAGCAGATTTTCAATGCCGGTTCTTTCAAGGAGTCTCTCGCCGGCTTTCAGAAGGGAGGATTCATCACGGATGTCCATCCCAGAGGCAAGGGCCGCCTCCTTCTGGTTCGGGGTCAGCAGGGAGACCCCTGCGTATTTTGAGAAATCAAGCCCTTTGGGATCCGCCAGAGTCATCTTTCCCTGTTTCCGAGCGTATGCAATGACTCTTTTCAGAAGGGTGCCTGTCAACAGGCCCTTTCCATAATCGGAGATCAGGATCACATCCACATCAGGGATGGCCTTTTCTGCAAATTTGATGACCTTCTCATAAGTGCTTCCCGAAATCTCCTTTTTCGTTTCCCGATCAATCCGGAGCACATGCTGGTGCGCCGCGAGAATTCTTGTCTTCCGGGTGGTGAACCGGTTAGGCTCTTGGACAATGCCAGCCGTGTCCAGCCCAAACTCGGCGAATTTCTCCAGCAATCGTGCGCCATCCTCCCCGTCACCCATCACCCCGACGGTCAGAACCGTCGCTCCCAAGGCCGCCAGATTGTTCACCACATTCCCCGCGCCCCCCAGAGTGTAATCCTCTCTGATGACTGAAACCACTTGGACCGGAGCCTCTGGAGAGATGCGGTCCACCTCTCCCCAGACATATTCATCCAGCATCAGGTCCCCAATGACAAGAATCCGGCATTTGGAAAATTTTATTATTTCTCTGTTCATCTTTACCTGAAGTGTAACAAACGTTCAAGTTCACGGGGCACGTTGTCAATGATCTCCCTCAAAAACTGTGGCGGACGCACCACCCGCCCGTCTTTGTCCATACAGGCATGTTTGGTGTGTCCCTCGGCAAGCGGCTTCTCCCCATCCTCTCTGAGGATGCGGTAATCAAATTTCATCCCTGCCCGCACCTTGGGATCAAGCGACGTCTCAATCACCAGAAGGTCATCATAATGAGCAGGTGATATGTATTTGCAAGAGACTTGGGAGACTGGCAGGAAAATCCCCCTCTCCTCCACGGCCTTGTAGGGAAGGCCCAAGGACCGGAACATCTCCGAGCGGCCGATCTCAAACCACCGGAGATAGTTGGCATGATACGCAACCCCCATGTTGTCGGTGTCGCCATATATGACCCGGTAGATGGTTCTGTGGGCTGAGTGATTCATGAGCATTTGATTGTGATGTCCGATAACGGATTTAGGGAGGCCTTGAACTCGAACGTGAACGTGCACGTTCAAGTTCAAGTTCAAGTTCACATGCACGTTCAAGTTCAAGTTCAAGTTCACATGCACGGGCAGGCAGCCTCCCCGAAAAGCGTTATAATCAGCTAATTTTTTTGAAAAAACTTAGGGCATCCTTCATTCATGGGTTCACACTTTTCAGTTTGTAGTTCCGCCTTCAGGCGGTGCCACACCGCCTGAAGGCGGAACTGCAA
>JAOZRQ010000816.1 GCA_029940115.1 Desulfobacterales bacterium | reverse complement strand
GAAAGGATTAAATGATCCCATCCGCATACTGAGCCGTAATCCTTTCTTACCCACAATCCATGTAGATGATCCCGCAAGTCTCCAACCAGCAGAATTCCGGCTTTTTGTCATGCAGATGCCGAAATTTCTCCTGCTCATGGACGCTTCCGTAACGCTCCCCCATCAGCGCAATGAAATAGGGATGACACACATCAATCTCCCGCAGACACACATCCACCGCCGCATCCAGCTTCTTCTCCTCATCCACGCCCCAGCGCAGATCCTCAGTCAGTACCACATCCCGTTCCCGGCATTTCCGCCGGAGATCAGGAAACACCTTCTTCACCAGCACCTCACGCTCTCTTCGCATATCCACAAAGGTCGAGGAGATGAATACACGGATTTCTCTGGAAATAAGATCAGTCATGCTTGGCTCCTTTTTATTAACCACCGACTGCTCACAAACGATAAGGATGATCGTCATGAACATAATCCACCAGCCGGCCGTCATGTTCGATCAGCACCGTCTCGGCATGAATGCCGTGGCGGATCATCTCCTTCATGATATCTTTTGCCCGCCACTGGGGCGGGATGATGATCACGTCTGCGGGATGGTCCTTCAGCCAGTCTCGGAATCTGATCTCCTGGCCCATGCCGGGAACATAAGTGCCGACCTTGTTCGGGTCCGAATCAACGACCAGGGGAAAACGGACCGCGTCGGCTTGGTAGTGGTTGACAAACGCGGCTGATTTCCCGGTTCCCCCCCAGATGGCAACCTTCTTGCCGCTTTTGTGCAGGTCATCGAGCTGCTTGGCGATCATATGCTCTGATTCCCTGACGCGGTCGCGAAAAAGGGATGCCTCCCGTGCCGTGTGGACCTGCTCACGGCAACATCCCAATTTGACAAAGGCATAAATGACCTCCCCATCATAGATGTGGCCGATGGTGCGGATTTCCACCCCGCAACGTCCGAGCATCCTCTCAAATGACAGGGTGGTGAACTGGGAGTTGTGCTCATAATAGAAATCAACCGATCTGGTGGTCTCCACCGCCCGGTCAATGCAGGGGACCTCGATGTAAAGCTCGAAGATTCCCCCGACACACGCGGCAGAGAAGGACAGACCCTGAACAAATCCGAGCGGGTTTGTCAGATGCTCAAGCACATGACGGCTGATGATCAGATCCGGTCTGAACTCCGGCAGATGGCGTTTGGCCTCAAACAGCGCGGCATGAAATCGGACCGAGGGATGCTCGGCGCGTCTTGCGCCATGGGGATCAAATCCGATGTAGGTTCCCTCTGGCCGATCCATTGCAAGCCCCAGCAAAAAACTGCCATCCCCGTGGCCGATTTCTGTGACCACCGGCTTCTCAGGCAACCGTTCCAAGATCTTTCTCCTTACCGTTTCGATCTCACCTGACCAGATCATCCCTTTGTTGAACATCAGATTCGGTTTCCGGGTGTAAGGGACTTTGGAGTAGTCAAAGGCCGCATTGAACACATGCCCGCATTCCACGCACCTGACAAAGTCGAGGGGGAGCATCCGCATGGATTTCGCCTCACTCGGACTCCGGGGCCAGGCAACGGTGGCAAGAGGTTGCAATGACGGTTCAAGAAAGGGGACAGCAACATGATGGCCGCATGCAGGGCAAGTTTCATGACGCAATGCGTCAACAAGGGTATCCATAATGATTCTCTCATCTCTCAGTTTGCAATTTTTCATCATACTGCCAGAAAAAGCTGGGTTTCTTGTTTTTGATTTTAACGGATTTTGTGGTTCCCTGCTGTGTGCAGGACAAAAAGTCGCGAAGGGCGGGAAGCCAGAAAAAGCCGGGTCTCTTTCCTCAGACAGGGTTCCAGCCGGCGCATTCACAAGTTGGGGGATCGTTCTTCCATTGTCCCGCAGGGACTTGTGAGAGTGGCCCGGCCATTCGTTCGACGACTCGACGACTCGACAGAGCTCGCCGAAGTCTGAGCTCGCCGAAATCTGAGCGTTCGACTGAGCGTTCGACTGAGCTCACGCCGAAGTCTCACGCCGAAGTCTCACGCCGAAGCATTGCCGGGGTCGGACATGCATGATCCTTGTCCAGTCCGTGGGGACGACCGGACTTGTCGGAATGCGATGGGACGTCCCTGCGGGACTCGGGGGGCTTCTGCCAACTCACCCCGGCAATGCTTCGGCG
>JAOZRQ010000314.1 GCA_029940115.1 Desulfobacterales bacterium | reverse complement strand
GGTTCGGATTTGCCAATCCGAACCGAGCGTCTCCGCTCTTGGCGGATTGGCAAATTCGGCGGCAATGTCCAACTGTCGGCGGATTGACAAATCCGGTGGGTTCGGATTTGCCAATCCGAACCGAGCGTCTCCGCTCTTGGCGGATTGGCAAATCCGGCGGCAATGTCCAACTGTCGGCCGATTGACAAATCCGGCGGTGGGTTCGGATTTGCCAATCCGAACCGAGCATAGAGACTCCCTTAACCCTTAACCCTTAACCCTTAACCCTTAACCGACCCTTAACCCTTAACCCTTAACCGACCCTTAACCCTTAACCCTTGCAACCTTATGAAACCATACACCCTTTCTTGGAACACCCACCGCCTTGAACTCGGCAGTCGCACCTGTGTCATGGGGATTCTGAATGTCACCCCGGACTCATTTTCGGATGGGGGAAAGTTCTTCACCCATGAGCACGCGGTGGCCCAAGGCATGAAGATGGTTGAGGAGGGGGCCCACATCATTGACATCGGCGGCGAATCGACGCGCCCCTTTTCTGAAAAGGTGTCTGTAGAGGAGGAGGCCCGGCGGGTTCTGCCAGTGATTGAAAAACTGGCCCCTCAAATTTCGATCCCGATCTCCATTGACACCACAAAGGCGGAGATTGCCAGACAGGCCATTGACGCCGGCGCATCCATGATAAACGACATCAGCTCGTTGCGTGTTGATCCGGCCATGGCCCAGGTGGCCTCAACTTATGGTGTGCCGGTGATCCTGATGCACATGAAGGGAACCCCCGAAAACATGCAGGTGGCCCCTGAATATGATGACCTCATTGGAGAGATTCGGGAGTTTTTTGAGGATGCGGTTCAGAAGGCCGGGGGGAACGGCATTCCAAAGTCCATGCTGATCATTGATCCGGGAATCGGATTCGGCAAGACCCTTGCCCATAATCTGGCGTTGATCAGATATCTGGATGAATTTAGCCCCCTTGATCTCCCGATCCTCATGGGGCCTTCCAGAAAAACATTCATACGGCATATCCTCAAACCTGAATCTGAAAAAAAAGATATCAGCCCTGACCAGCCTGAGGTGGAGACCGGCACCCAAGCCGCTGTTGCCGCCTCTGTTCTGAATGGTGCCCACATTGTAAGAGTCCACAATGTCGCGAACACCCTTGCAACTGTCAAAATGATCAATGAAATTCAAAATTCAAACTTGGAACGTATTTCATGTTCGTGACCGAACATGTCCACTCCCCGCGCCTGCCGAATTGACAAATCCGGCAGAAAATTCGGCTCCCTTCCCCGCTCCCCTTTCCGCGCCTGTTGGTTTGACAAATCCGGCAGATGATTCGGATTTGTCAATCCGAACTAGGCATGGCCGAACCGGGCATGGCCGAACCGGGCATGGCCGAACCGGGCATGGTCGAACCGGGCATGGTCGAACCGAGCATGGCATTGCTTGGTCATGGTTCCTTACCTTAGCGATTATCCTCTCTCTGTTGGCATGCAAGCCGAATCTGGAGATGGTGAAGAAGCAGGCCTACGCGTCCCGAAACCTCGGCGAAGCCTATTACAGTGAGGGGGATTACACCTCTGCCCTGAGGGAATTGCTTAAGGCGGAGGTCCTTTACGCGGATGACCCGTATCTCCAGAACGATTTGGGCTTGGCCTATCTGGCAAAGGGCAAGGCTGCGCTGGCCATCGGACATTTTGAAAAGGCCATTGCGTTAGATCCGGATTACGCGCCGGCCATGAACAACTTGGGTACCGCCTACCTTGTCAAGGGGGACTGGGACGCGGCCATTGCCGCTTTCAAAGAAGTCTCCCAAGACCTGCTTTACGCGACCCCGCATTACCCGCTCTCCAACATGGGACTGGCCTATTACAACAAAAGGAAATATGAACTCGCGGAGACATATTATCAGAAGAGCCTTGAACTGAAGCCTGATTTCCTCACCGCCCTGATCGGGCTGGGCCGAACCCATATCAAGACCGGGAAACTCCCCCAAGCCGTGGAGATTCTTGAAAAGGCGGTGGAACAGGCTCCCCGGTTTGGCGCAAATTATTTTTACCTCGCAGAAGCCTACGCCTTATCCCGAAAGTATGAAAAGGCCATCCTTGCCTACCGCAAGACCATTGAATTTGCACCGGACACCCCCCTTGCAGAAGAAGCTGAACAGGAGATTCAGAAGCTCGCCCCCTTTTCTCGGTTCAGGAAATAAATCTGGGTTCTCGGTTCTTGGGTATGCTCACGGATGACCCACCCAGAGTCCAGCACCCAGAACCGAGCACCCAAACCGAGAACCATCGCCCAGAGCCCAGAAACAGAGGATCACTTCAATGATAGAGCAGTTACATATCAAAAATTTCAAAGCATGGCGGGATACAGGACGGATTCGTCTTGCCCCGCTGACCGTCTTTTTCGGCCCCAACAGCTCGGGGAAAAGCAGCATCAGCCAGTTTTTGCTCCTGCTGAAACAGACCGCCCAGTTTCCAGACCGGAAACGGGTGCTTTATCTGGGAGACAAAAAGAGCACCATTCACCTTGGCACATATGATGATATGCTACATTCAGGTTCCGAAAAGTCTCCAAAGGAAAAGAGCGCCATTCATCTTGGCACATATGATGACATGTTGCATTCAGGTTCCGAAGAAAGACATATGGGGTTTTTGTTTCGTTGGAGACTCTCTAAAAAGATGGAGATAAAAGATGTCCAGTCTGACAGGCTGTTTTATGGAAATCGGCTCAGTTTCGTTTGCAACGTCGGCCCTGACAACGGACAAAATCAGGAGACCGTCGTCCATGCAATGGGCTACCGTTTGTGGAATCCCAAGAAGGGGGGGAAATATGACAGAACCTTGGAAATTGGGATGTTCCGGGAAGAAACCGATACAGGTCAAAAAGGATATGAACTGAAAGCCGATCCGTTTTTTCCTGCCCCTGGTGTGAAGAACATTAAGACCTTGCCGCCGCCGACCCGTTTTTACGGATTTCCTGATGAGGCGGTCGCGTATTATCTGAACATCGGCTTTGTCCGAGACCTCAACTTGGCGCTGGAAAAACAGCTGGGACAAATTTATTATCTCGGACCGTTGCGGGAGTTTCCCCAGCGTTCCTATACTTGGTCCGGTGAAGTCCCTGAGGATGTCGGATGGCATGGCAATCTCGCAGTAAATGCCATTCTGGCTGCCCGGGACAAATGGATAAGCCCGGGAGAGCGGAATCCTGTAGTGAATGCCATTATAAATTCAGGAGAGCGAAAGAGACGTTTTGAGGCCATGATTGCATACTGGTTAAAAGAGATGGGTTTAATCAAATCCTTTGAGGTCCGATCAGTCGGGCGTGATTATGAAGTGATGGTCAGAACAGCAGGCATCAGGGAAAAGGTTAATCTCACAGACGCGGGATTTGGTGTGTCACAGGTTTTGCCAGTGCTGGTTCAATGTTTTTATGCACCGCCAAACTCAACCCTCATCATCGAGCAGCCTGAAATTCACCTGCATCCGTCCGCCCAGGCCTCCCTTGCGGATCTGTTTATTGAGGCGATTCAGGCAAAAGAGGGAGAAAAGGATCGCAATATCCAATTGCTGATTGAAAGCCATTCCGAGCATTTTCTGCGGCGATTGCAACGACGGATTGCCGAGGAAAAATTATCTCACAAGGATGCGGCCATATATGTTTGTCACCCGTCAGATTCCGGTTCCAAACTCCGGCCATTGGAAGTTGATGAGTATGGTAATATCGCTAACTGGCCGAAAGAATTTTTCGGTGACAAAATGCGGGACCTCATGGCCATGACGGAAGCGACGATCCGGCGTAATCCAAAATGAAACGAGGGCCAAATCATGACAAAGGTTTCAAGGAGGTTTGTTGTTGACACCGGTGTGTTGCTCACCGCCAATAAAAGGGCGGAAGTAAGCTTGGAATGTGTGCATGAATGCGGAAAAGCCCTGAACCATATCATGGTAAATGGCCACATCTTTCTGGATACTGGCTGGCGAATCATCAAAGAGTATGGCAACAAATTGGTCCCCAACGGCGACGATCCCGGTGTAGGCAACGAGTTTTTGGAATGGGTGTTGACAAATCGGTCCAATCCCAACCGTTGCACTTGTGTTCCAATTACTCCTTCGGCGGATGATCGTTATAATTTCGATGAATTTCCGACTCATCACGAGCTGAGGAACTTTGACCCGTCCGATCGTAAATTTGTGGCGGTTTCAGCAAGTCATGGTCAGCGCCATGGAGAATCTCCGCCGATTCTTCATGCGGTTGACAGCAAGTGGTGGGGTTGGAAGGACGCGCTTGATGACTGTGGCATTCATGTGGAATTTCTATGCCTAGCGGAGACCGAGAAGAAATATCATGAAAAAATGAATTCGTAGTACACCACTTTTTAAGTCCGTACCGGGCGTATTTATGAGTTGGGGGAGTCCCGCGGGGACTGCTGAGAACAGCCCGGCAATTCATTGCCGGGGTGAGTTGACAGAAGCCCCGAGTCCCGTGGGGACGACCGGAACGTCCCATTGCATTTCAACAAGTCCGGTCGTCCCCACGGGACTGAACAAAAAATCATGCATGTCCGACCCCGGCAATGAATTGCCGGGCCACTTTCACAAGTCCCTGCGGGACAATGAAGGAGCGATCCCCCAACTCGTGAATGCGCCCGACGTGAACTTGCCCGTGAACGTGAACTTGCCCGTGAACTTGGACATTCACGAGCACGTTCATGGACAGAGCGGCCTTCCCAAAAAGCGTTATAATCAGTAAAAAAGGGAGATGAAAAATGATCATTACTATTGCCAGCGGCAAGGGCGGTACAGGGAAAACAACCGTGGCAACCAATCTTGCCGCGTCCTTGGAAGAACGTGTCCGACTTCTTGACTGCGATGTGGAAGAACCGAATGCACACATTTTTTTGCATCCTGAGCAAACCGAGACAAAAACAGTGACGACCATGGTGCCCGAAGTTGATTCATCCCTATGCAACCATTGCGGGGCCTGTGATGAAATCTGCCAGTTTTCAGCTATAACCTTGATGGGTGAGACAATAATGATATTTCCGGAAATGTGTCACAGTTGCAGAGGCTGCATGATGGTATGCCCGGAAAATGCTCTCAGAGAATCATCCAGGGAATTAGGGGAAATTGTCAGAGGAAATTCAGGTGCGGTTGAACTTGTCTATGGCAGACTGCGCGTCGGTGAGGCAATGTCGCCCCCTCTGATTGAAAAGGTGAAGGAGAATATTGACAATGACATGATCAACATTGTCGATGCGCCTCCTGGCACGTCCTGTCCTGTCATCGCCGCACTTAAAGAATCAGATTATGTCTTGCTGGTTACGGAACCGACGCCTTTCGGTCTGAATGATCTTGTGCTGGCGGTTGAAGCGGTCCGTACAATGGCCATCCCTTTCGGAATCATTATAAACAGATGTGATGCCGGAGATGACAAGACAAAAAAATATGCGGAAAAACAAGGCATACCGATAATGATGGAAATACCTGACAAACGTGAAATAGCGGAAAACTATTCAAAAGGGATTATGATGACGGATGCGATTCCTGAAATGAAAGAATCGTTCAGGTCTTTGTATGCGAGGATAAAAAGGGTTGAGGGTTGAGGTTATGAAAGAGCTGACCATTATAAGCGGCAAAGGCGGCACAGGCAAGACGAGCATAACTGCTTCGTTTGCATTTCTTGCCGAAAACAAGGTTATTGTTGATGCAGATGTTGATGCAGCCGATCTGCACTTGGTGTTGTTGCCCTCTGTCAAAAAAGAGGAGGATTTCCGGGGCGGCCATATTGCTGAAATAGATCCCGAACGCTGTACGGCCTGCGGCGAATGCACGGACCGGTGCCAGTTTCACGCAATAAGCAGTGATTTTGTCATCGATCGGATAGCATGTGAGGGATGCGGCGTTTGTGTGCATTTCTGCCCGGAGAATGCGATCAGGTTCCCGCAAAGGACATGCGGAAAATGGTATGTTTCTGACACACGCTACGGCGTCATGGTTCATGCAAAATTGGGCATAGCAGAGGAAAACTCGGGTCTGCTTGTCAGCATGCTGAGAAAAGAGGCTAGGAACATAGCTGAAAACCAGGCCCTTGAGACAATTGTCATTGACGGTCCCCCGGGTATCGGATGCCCGGTCATCGCTTCTGTGACAGGATCGGATGCTGTTCTCATCATAACAGAGCCAACCCTGTCCGGCATGCATGACATGGAGCGTGTGGGAAAACTGGCAGACTTCATGAAAGTTCCTGCCATGGTGTGCGTCAACAAATATGACATCAATCCGGAAATGTCGAAAAAGATCAGGTCATACTCAGACAGGAACAACATGAGGTATATCGGTTCGATCCCTTATGACAGTGATGTGACCTCGGCCATGGTTGCACAAAAAACCCTGGTTGAATTTTCAAAGGGAAAGGCTGCAAACGCTGTCCGACAAGTATGGGAAGAAGTTGAGACTTTTTTAAAATAAAGTGACCGTCTGCAAAAACCTCCTCAGACTCTATTACGGATTATCTGATCATCTGATCATCTGATGATTGCAGGCTTTGTTCCTTATCTCAACAAGCAGATAAGGCAATTGAAGAACTCGGGACCCGCTATTATCAACGTATTTGACAAAGAAAACTTGACAAATCAACCATGATGCATATAATATTCGTGTAGTTTATGCGGATGTGGATTCTATGGGAGAATTGCGGGCCCTCTCCAAAAGCGACATATTTCTTAATCAGGGCAGGCAAAAGAGTGAGTCCTCAGAAATACCTGCGGAAGAACTGCCTCCCTCTTCTGAGGAACTGTCCGAAACTTTTCGACCTGTTCGATCAGCGGTGAGCGGTTATCATACCATCTGCGGTTGCAATTAGCAAGGATATTAAAATTATGAGTATTCGATCAGAATTATTACCCAATGGCCTGCTCACAATCGTGATATATGCACTTGTATTGTCATTGCCATTTTCCCACTTGACTTCTGCAAAGGATGTGTATAGATTAGGCGTTGTAGCCGTAAAAGGCGCAGAGACTGCCAGAAAAGAATGGCAGCCGACAGCAGATTATCTTTCGGTTAGAACAGGTAAGAAATTTGTTTTGGCACCATTAAAATTCAGCAGCGTCATTCCCGCGGTCAGGAGCGGCAGAATGGATTTTGTTCTTTGTAATCCTGCAATATTTTGCCAGATAAGGGAAAAACATGGAGCCAGAGCACTGACTTCAATGACAGATATCTGTGAAGGCAAACCCTTGAATGGCTTTGGCTCAGTTATATTCACCTTGGCTGACAGCAAAATCAGAACACTCTCCGATCTGAAAGGGAAGAAGATAACCGCTGTTCAGGAGGAAGCACTGATGGGTTACAAGCTTCAGATATATGTACTCAGGAAAAAGGGAATGACACCCGGGAAAGATTTCGATCTTTTTTTTGCCGGCAAACTTCCGCTTGTCGTCAAAGCTCTCAGAAGCGGGGCAGCGGACGCAGGTTTTATACGCACAGGACATCTTGAGTGGCTTGAGAAAAAAAGGACGATCAGCGTCTCTGACTTCAAAGTGATCGAACCGGAACCAGACGATTTCCCATACAAGCACAATGGCCCGATATTACCCTACTGGGTTTTCGGAGCAGCAAAGGACACAGATGCTGCTCTTGCAGACGAGGTTGCTGCCGCTCTGAAGGAGATGAAAAGCGACAGTGCTGAAGCTGAAGCGTCAAAAATTTATGGCTGGGAGGAGCCTGCTGATCTGTCCCGTGTTGAGGAAGTTTTAAAAAGCTTTAAATAGAGAAGACCTACGAGGTTTTCAAAACCTCGTAGGTCTGGGTTGCGTAGGTCTGGGTTGCGTGGGTCTGGGTCTGGGTTGCAAAACCTCGCAGGTCTGCTACGTTTGCGGTTACAATTAATAATTAAAGAGGGTTCTCAAATGAAAAAAAATAAAGTCTCTCTGTTTGCCAAGCTTATGAGCGGGTTGCTGGTCGTTGCTGTAATTTTCATGTTTTTTTCAGCTTATTCGATTGATCGCCTGGAAGC
>JAOZRQ010000313.1 GCA_029940115.1 Desulfobacterales bacterium | reverse complement strand
ATTGTCTCCTCTCTTGGTCAGGTTCCTCCCTTCATAGACATTTCTGGAAGATTGCATCTGATTCGGGTATCTTGTATGTTTGTATATTCTCACCTTATGATTCGGACATCTTGGGAAATCATCCGGGTTGCCGCGTATCTCATACCCTTTCTTTGTCCTTATCTCCAAGCCAATGGCCTTTTGCGGTTTCGCACTCCTTTTTTTAAAGATTCTTTTTATGCTGAATAACTCACCGATGCCTCCGAGTCCGGATCCGAAAGTGGAACTGAGATTCGGCCTTATAAATTCAACTGCAATCTTCGGCACAGCATGGCGGGCGGCCCCCACAGCGGTCTGCATCGCCATCCTGCCGCTGTTGGCCAGCTTCGTACCTTTTCCGGCACCGGCTCCGAGTCCGAACCCTCCCGCAAATTCGGCCACGTCGCCGATTGCGGCGACATCGCCTCCGAGGGCCCTGCCGGCGGTATCCGTGCCTTTCCGGAAGAGCTCCGCAACTCCGCCGTCTGCAAGATATACGGCGACGTTCGCAACTGTCTCATGAGCCTCTGCCAGTTCCTGTGCGTGCGCAGGTCCCCACCATGAGGTGCCGAACGCACCCACGGAGGCCCAGTTTCCGGCGTAGTTGACGCCCCGGAGAAAACCCTCGCCTGCCATTAAAACCGCACGGGAGACCCCGGTCGCAGCCGCACCGGTCATGCCGAGGCCGTCGTCACCGTATTCGGCGGTGCGGGCACGAAGCCATGTGCTGAAATCACTCAGCGCATCAGCACCGTCTCTCAGAAGGGTGATGTTTCCGTCGGGATCGACATAGACCAGCGGATTTGAATACGCATAAAGATACCGGTGCAGACTCGGCGGCGTGGAAAGCTCACCCAGATAGGCATCCTGCGTGGTGAACCTCGCAATGTCGGGATCGTAGTACCGCCTCTTGAAATAAATCAGCCCCGTTCTCTCATCATGCTCCTGCCCCGTGAATACCTGCCGGTTGACACTCTCCCCGACCTGCTCCCTGATATGCCCCCACGGATCAAGCACATAACTGACCCTCACCCCGCCGCTCTCATCGGTCAGGTTCACGGTGCTGCCGAGGGCGTCATGGTGATAATACTGCTTCTCCGAACCGGTGTCAAGAGAAATCAGCCTGTCCGCATAACGATAAAACGCCAGCAGGCTGCCGTCATCGGCATTTCTCTCCTCAATGACGGCATTCTCATCATAGAAATAATCAACATTCCCCCGCTCACTCAGCCGGTGCCGCACCCGCAACCCCGCATGGTTGTAGTCGTACAGACCGAGAACCGTGCCGCTCTCCGGCGGGCCACGGATCGCCTGCACCATCTGGTCGGCGGAGTTGTAAACAAAGCTCATGTCCTCCGTCGGCATGGAACTGTCCGACTTGGAGGTCATGTTGCCGTTTTTGTCATACCCGTAAGTGATCGTCTTGGGATTGTCCGGATCCGTGTCATCCTCAATGTCCGTGATCCGGTCTGTGTCATCATGATGGCATGTCCGGGATCTCACCACCGTGTCATTCTTCGTGACTGTCTCCGTCTCCCGGTTGTGGCCGTCAAAGGTGTATTCCGTGAGCGTCGTGTCCGCCCCGTCCGTGACGGTGAAGGCCGTGAGCCGGTCAGCACGGTCGTAGGCGTAATCCGTGGTCTCGGCCGCACCGTTCTGAACAGCGACCTGCCTCTCCCGGTTCCCGTTGGGCGTGTAATCATATTCGAAGGACGAGATCACCGGCCCGTCATCCTCCCCGGCCGCAGCCCGGTTCGTCATGGTCCTGACCCGGTTGTCCGGATGATACGCATACACGCTCTCCGTGCCGTTCGGATAACTCACTGTACCCTTTTTTCCGTCCGGAGTATAAGTGCAAGTCGTGGTCTCCCCGTCCGCAACGGCGGTCTTCAGGCGGTTCCGGCTGTCATAGCTGTATGTCGTCTCACCCGAAGGTGTGGCCACCAGGGTGCGGTTGCCGTTGGCATCGTAGTCATAATCGGTGCTCACGCCCCGCTGCGTTCTGCTTTCCAGGCGGTCCAGATTGTCCCACATGCTGACGGTCGTGTCCGTGACAGGGCCGTCGGTCCCGCTCTTGTTCTCCGTGACCGAGACCACGTTGTCGTTGGGATCATACGCCGTGGTGATATGCGTCACCGAGAGATACGGCAGATCCGCATCCGGGCGGTACGCATCGGTCCGGCGGCCGAGTGCGTCATACTTGTATCTGAACACTTTGCCGTTGGCATCGGTCATTTTCAGGAGGTTCCCCTCCCCGTCGTACTCATTGAAGCCCGTGACAGAATTGCCCGACGCACTGTGCTGAACGTGGCTCCTTTTCCGGTTCAGCTCGTTGTATGTATATTCAGTGTGACTCCCTGACGGCCCATGCTGATGTCTCAGATTGTCATTGTCGTCGTACTCGTACCGGGTGACCAGGTTCAGGCCGCCCGGATCGTCCGTCACCGAGGAGAGACGTCCGAACGGATCATACGCATTCCTCCTGACATTTCCCTCCGACCGGATCACCGAGGTCAGGTTTCCCACGGCATTGTATGTCTTCCGTGTCACCTCCCCGGCAAACTTCGCCGAAATCTCCCGGTTCTCCCTGTCATAGGCGTAGGTCGTGACCTTCCCCTCCTCGTCCGTGAGGGTGAGCAGGCTTCCGATGCCGTCATAAGTCCTTTTCACCGAGGTCCCGTCAGGATGTGAGGTCTCTGTCAGGAATCTCCGGCCGTCGTACACATGCTCCGTCCGGTTTCCGTTCGCATCGGTCATGAAACGCACGTTCCCGGCCTTGTCGTGCAGCTTTGTCTCAAGCCGCTGACCGGCCCGCCTCACGATTTCCGGGCGGTAAAGATCGTCATACACATTCTCCGTGAGGATGCCCCGCCTGTCCGTCACCGATGTCACATTGCCGACTTTGTCGTAACCCGTCACAACCACCTGGTTCAGCGGATCCGTGACCCGGATGAGGCGGTTCAGGGCGTCGTGCTGATATGACGTGGTGTTCCCCCGACGGTCCGTCACTGATTTCACCCTGCCGGTTTTATAGTAATCCGTCTTCGTGACCTTCCCGGCAGGATCGGTGACCTCGGCCGGCAGATACAGCGAATTGTACAGGATCTGCGTCACGTTCCCGTTGAAGTCGCTCTCCGAGAGCGGGTTGCCCATTCTGTCCCGGGAAGCACTTCCCTGATGCGGGGAAGATGCGGGTCTCTGTTGCATGGGGTCAGACCAACCCGCCCCCAATGTTCCGCCGTGTTTCCGGGAGAGAATGACGAGGAAAATTGTCAGGGGCATGGAGAGAGATTGCGGGCAAAGTTGCGGAAGGCAGAACGGCAGGGAGATGCGTTCCCACGCCGGAGCGTGGGAACAAAGAGAATACGGGAACAATCCCTCACCATTCCAGTTCCAGACTCCCGATTCGCCAGACGCCGTCGTCATCCAGCACATATTTCGTTTTCACAAACGGATTTTCCTCCGGAGCCCGCTCATAGCTCACAATAAGATCTGCCTCAGCCTCGCCTCCCTCTCTGAAAGTGACGCGGGCGATTTTTACGGAGGCGGGCCCCTTTCTATAAAAAGCCTCTCTGAAAGTTCGGGTTATTCTCCTGCGCCTCCGCTCGGAAGAGCGTTCCCATGACCTGCGGAAATGTCCGTCTCTGTAACTGATATGCTGAATCAGGCGGGGCGGATCGTCGGCATTGTATGCCTGTACCCGAACTCCGGTCAGCCTCACGATCTCCTCAATGTCCTTCTGTGTATGTGATTTCCCGGACCGTCCTCCGCCGCCCGGCACAGCCCTGACCATGAATGTCTGACCGCCGACATCGGCGATCTCAGCCCTCACTGATACCGATGACCTGCTCCTCTTCCGGGAGCGGAACTTGTCGAGGGATTCCCGCATATAGGGGGTATAGGTGCTGTCGGGGTAACGGGCGATGATCCGCTCAAACTCCTCGGCTATGCCCTCGTCCGTGCTGACGGGCCAGCCTCTGTAAAGAAAATATGCGGCATCCCTTGTCTGCAGAAGATTCCACACGGCAACGTCCGTTCCCTCCGGCTCCGTGATCCGCACCCTGACCGGAGCCGTGTGGATGTCCTGACTCGGCACAATGTTGTGAAGCCTGACTCTCAGAAAGTATGTGCCCGCTCTGGGGAAGGCATAGCTTCTCTGAATCTTCATGGAAGACATGACATGATTGTACAGAATGCGGAATGACGTTGTCACCCTCTCCCCCGGCCTCATGAGTCCGGATCGGATCACGGCGTGGGTTGTTCCGAACTCCGGTCCCATGCAGAATTCATAGTTTCCGTCCCTTTCTGCGGAAATCTGCGGCAATATCCCGCCGAAACGCACATCGAGCATTCCATTGAACGGAATGGACGTCATGCCTCCGTTCCGCAGGCAGAGTGTGACTCCGACCGGCTCGCCGGGCAGATATGTCTCCCTCTCCAATGTCAGTTGTGTCGTCATGCCGGAAGATGAGCGGATTTCCCCGCTCATGACCGCTGCTCCGACATCGCCCGCACATCGGACGGATCCGGAACAGCCGAACATCAGTGCAAACAGCACAAACATTGCCGGCAGCCCTGTTTTCATGTCTTTGAATGTCATTCTGACAATCCTCCTTTAAGGATGCAAGGTCTTTCTGATCGTTTTTATCATGGGATCCGTGATGTTGATCCTGTTGTCAACAACGCAGTCTCCCTCTATGAAGCCTTTGTGCCTGCCATGTTCCAGCCTGAACAGATGACCAATTTCATGAAGCACGACGCATGAGGTTTCAAGCAGGGTCTTGGCAAGGTTGAATTGGGGATGCGTCTCCCTGATGCCCTCCATGTAGATGCAGGCTCCCTGACCGTTTATGGCGTCAACCTCACCGCATACCATCTGGCGCCTGTCCTCATCTCTCACCTCGGAATCCGGATCGCTGTCTCTGTGGACGGCCGGCTGATAGGCGCCTGTCAAACATATTGTCCAGAAGTCCGGATCCGACTCGGTCGCACGATTGGCGAAGTCATACAGTCGCGCACTTCCGTCGCCGCCCGGCATGTTGGCAACGAACGGCGCGTCGGGGTTTCCCCCGATGTCATGCGCAGGTCTGACGTACGCATATGCCAACCCGTTTGACAGGGGTCTGTCCGAGTCCATGGTGAGGGAGACATGGGGCTCCGGAACCTCCTCCCCCCCGTCGCCGTCCAGGCTGTCCTCGCCGTCGTCGCCGTTGAAGTCGTCGTCGTCAACCAGGGTGAAGGGGCCCTCGGCCGGTTCGGCGGTGTTCTCGGCATGTCCCAGGATCGTCGATTCGTGTTCGGCCGCTGAACTCTTTCCAATGGAACTCTCCAAGGCCCTCACAAACTTCTCCCCGCTCATGAACTCCCGGCCTCTCAGATCCTCCAGAAATCGGATGTCAATCTCGTCAATCCCCTCCCGCCTCAGACTCTCCAGGGACTCGTCGGTCAGTCTGAAGGTGCTTTCGCCCCTCACCCACACGGTGAATTTTTCCCCACTGGTGTTGGAGATGACCCTGAACCTCCTCCCGTTGTTTGTCAGCAGCCCGTTTTCAAACCGTCCCGTGTTTCCGTCTCCGGGAAGGTCCCGGTTGGTTCCGAGCTCATGACAGTTGAAGATGAGCCACTCCTCCGAGGATGAGCAGGGGAGGATGTGGCTTGTGACATCCGTGATGTCGCCGGTCACAAGGTTCCCGGTCACCGGCCCCATCGAGTCGAGCTCGATGTGGACCCTGCGCCACACAGTGAGCCGTTCCGAGGCCAAGGGTTCCAGCACCATGTCCGTGGTCTTTCCTTCCAGGTCGGTCGAGGCTTCCACCATGTCATCCGTCAGCTTCTCGATCAGTTCCCTGTTCGTGCCTGCGAACACCTTGAAGTTGTCACCTGGTTGCATGGTGACAAAGAATTCTGTCTCCACGATGTCTGTCCCGTCGGTAAAAACCTCATCCTCAGGAAGGTCCCCCTCTTTGGGAATCTTTCTTATGTCATCAGGATGATTGTCGTCAATCAACCCTGTCGGATCATTGACATCAAAAGACTTGAAATACACGGTCATCGCACCTGCCGGCACTTTGTGACTCAGTGTGGCACGCACCCTGACTTTGTTCCTGACATCAGCATCCGGGGCTTTCAGCCTGCCGGGGAAGATTCTCAGCCCGCCCGGCCTGTCAGGGTGGTTGTTGGCGAACTTCTCCTCCGTCTCGCTCATCAGCCTCCCCTTGGTGGTCAGAAGCTCCACCTTCGTGACGTCCGTCACCCTGACAAGCAGCCTGACCCCCATCGGAACGACACTCCCGGTCCCCCTTCTGACATGGGCATGTCCGCCGACCTCCGTCTCGCCGGGAGCCGTCCCCCTGAACAGGAGGAGGTTGTGGGCGGTCAGATCTCCCGCATCCCTTCCCACCGTCGCCTCGGCCTCGGTTGCGAACGTGGTTCCGTCCGTGCTGAGTCCGGCCTCCGCTCCGTCCGGGCTGCCTGTCCCGAGGGAGACCCTCTCCACGACCGACCCGGGGGCAACCCCCTTGAAGATCAGTCTTATCCCATACGTCGCTCCGACCGGGATGTGCCCGGGATCTTTGTGGCACATCGCCCCGCCGACGTCGAACCCGCCTCTCTTGTCACGTCGTTTCCGAGCCTCGGGATCGGCCTCGTCATACTCCTGGCAGAATATCATCTCAGCTTCGCCTGCGAACTCCGTGTCGGCATATTTCAGGATCAGCGATTCGTCCTCGTCCGTCAGTTCTTCTCCTGTTGCTTTTTTCACATCATTCAGAAATTCCTCCTCGCTCCTGTATTCCTCATCTTCAAGCTCTTCCAATGCGGCGACGGTTTCTTCGGAAAACCCCTCATCTCTCAGAGCACCCAGAGTCAGACCGGTTATTCTGAAGCGTATCCTGCCGAGTGCGAACGTATGCACATTTCCCTTCACAGGATCACAGACATACCCGAAATTCTTCCCGATGTCAAGACTTCCGGCTCCCGGGAGACCGGAAATTTTTCCCAGAATCCGGTCATCCTTTCCGTCTCCGTCCCTGTCAATAAGTTCCGTCCCCTCAAACGGGTCGGCGATGTCAACGATGTGGACGTTGCCGTCAAACGCGCTCACATAAGCCAGCCGTTCATGCGGGCTCACCTGCACGTCCCTGAGATATGTGTCAAATCTGATCTTCGAGATCACCTTCGGTGCCTCGGCAAACGGATCGTCACCGACTTCGACGATGTAAAAGGTTTTGTCCTGTCCTGCCACAAACACGATGTCCGGCCGCTCGTTCTGATCATTCTCATTCGGGGTTTCGATCTCTCCGTCGCCGTCACGGTCGAAGGCAAAATCCGGAATTCCGTGCACGGCTCTCGCGGGGATGTTCACGGACTGCTTTTTCGTCATATCCGGATGGAACAGCCACAGCTTCCGGATATCTCCCACGAGGACGGTGTTTCCCATGATTTCAGTTGTCACAGGAGTGGCGGGTTCGGCAGACAGGCCCGGTTCGCTGACGTTGGAGGGCCGGTCTGTCTCAGTCCGTTTCACAGCATCAGATATGCTGACACCCTGCACACCGATACCCATGGTTGCAATGTGGGCATAGTCGCTGCGGTACAGGGTGACCGCCTTGGGAATCCCCGGGCTGCACGGCACTCCCGCAATGCAGATGCCGTTGTTCAGGGAGGTCTGATCCATGGAAAGAAGAGCAGTGCCGGCCCGTTCAAGGCTGTCCCGGTTTTCACCGGTCACCTTCAGCACCTCGAAGGTGCTCACATAATTCATTCCGCCACTTACGGCCAGTACGACCGGCTCCTCAATTCCCCGGACACCGGCCCCGGCCGCGTGAACGCCGAAGGTGTC
This sequence comes from Desulfobacterales bacterium, assembly GCA_029940115.1. Taxonomy (GTDB): domain Bacteria; phylum Desulfobacterota; class Desulfobacteria; order Desulfobacterales; family 4be13; genus JAOZRQ01. The sequence continues at coordinate 184 of JAOZRQ010000313.1, read as the reverse complement.
CCCGACGAGGGCGTGCTCCGTCAGTCTCACCGGATTCTCCGGATCGCTGACGTCGAGGAGGACAACGCCGTGGCTGTTTTTGTCCGTGTCCCTGAAACTGCCGTTTGCCACGACAATCCGGTCATCGCCCAGGATGCTGATGTCATGAGGATGTTCCACATCGGCCGAGCCGGTGACGGCCGGT
>JAOZRQ010000815.1:149-2170 GCA_029940115.1 Desulfobacterales bacterium | reverse complement strand
GCAGGCGGTTTCTTCGCTTGGGCAGGCGGTTTCTTCGCTTGGGCAGGCGGTTTCTTCGCTTGGGCAGGCGGTTTCTCCGCTTGCTCTTCCGCCTTGCTTTCTGCCTCTTTTTTCAAATGGTCAACATCAACCTCTTTTTCAAGCAGAACCGTCAGGTACTTGAGCACACGATCATCAATTCGGAAAAGCCGCTCCATTTCAGCCACAAGCGCGCCCGTTCCGCAGTATTCAAAGCGGACATAATGGCCTCGGACCTTTTTCTTGATTTCATAAGCGAGCTTCTGAGTTCCCCACTCATCAACCACAATCATGAATCCCTGTTGAGAGATCAGCGTCTTTATTCTTTCATAAAAGGGATCCCGTTCCTCCTTTGAAAGATCAGGATCAAGGATAACGATGGTTTCATACTTTCTCATACACTCTCCTTTCGGATAAAGCCCCGCAAATCATTCGGAGCAAGGATAAATTCTGGGTTCTGGGCGCATCCTGTTTACAGGACAAAAATGGGAAATCCTGACCAGCCGAGCGATCAGAACCGAGTGCCCATATCTGAGCGAGCACCCAGCATTAAGAAACCGGGTTTTCAAAAACCCGGTTCCATGTCGAACTGATTTTAATTACCTTATCCAACAGTTGATGTCAAGCTGATTTTACAGAGATGCACCCAGCGTCAAGAAACCGGGTTTTCAAAAACCCGATTCCGCGTCAAACTGATTTTAATTACCTTATCCAACAGTTGATGTCAAGCTGATTTTATAGAGAATTGCAAGGTCAAATGTGATGTGCCCGGACATAAATTTTTGGGCATCTTTCATTTATGGGTTTACACTTTTTTGAGACGAAAAAGTTTGTGGTTCCGCCTTTAGGCGGTGCCGCACCGCCTGAAGGCGGAACTACAAACTTTTCCCATCCGAAAAGTGCAAACTACTTTTCATATGAAATGAAGGATGCCAATTTTTGATATGTGGGATCTGTGTACAGGACAAAAAAAAGAGAAACCCGGCTTTTTCTTGCAGTTGGAGAATCGGCCCGTTTGGAAAAAAGCCGGGTTTCTCGCCCATTCCCGAATTGTTGTCCTGTACACACAGGTACAGGACAAAAAAAAGAGAAACCCGGCTTTAGGGGAGGCCTGTGAACGTGAATTTGGACATTCACGAACATGTTCACGAGCACGTTCACGGACCGAACGCGGCCTTCCGAAAAGCGTTATAATCAGAAAACTTTAGGTCACCTCGGTTGGCCTTCTTGCCCCTTCCCCAAGCTCCTCCGAAAATTGACATATGCGGCAATCCCCATCAGCCCAAAGATGTAACCGATGCCGCCGAGGATGTCCTTAAATGTGGGGCCATGATCCTGCTGGGATTGAACCATCATCTTCATAAGGGGCTTCAATTTTTTGTCGAGTGCTTTCTCCATGATCCGCTGGATATCCGTCGGGCTGAGAGCCGATGCTGGCCGTCCACTGGCCTCGGGAGCCAATGAGGCCATCTTGCTGTCGGGAGCAGAAGCGGATGGTTCGGGTTGGATCTTTTTTTCCGGTTCTGAAACATGGGCAAAGGCCCCTCCAAACTCTTCAATCGGGATGGTCCATTCTCCCCGATGGCCCATGCCAGCCATGACCACGATCTTCAGGGTCGCCCTTTCAGGCACTTTGAACGAAAATTCCCCTTGATCATCTGTCTTTCCCGTCAGTATCTCCTTTCCCTGGAGGTCAGCAACGACAACCTCACCCCCTCTGACCCTTTTCCCACCGCTGAACTTGCTCTGAACATACACGGTATCCCCTTCTGTCCATGCAAAAACCGTGATCCGATGGGCCTCTGCCGAGCCGGTTAGAAGAAGCATCCCAGCAGAAATGATTTCAAACCAAGTCAAATATCTGTTCATCCTTCACCCCTCATATTCCCGTCCCGGAGGGACTTGTGAAAATAGCCCGGCAATTTGTCCCGGAGGGACTTGTGAAAACAGCCCGGCAATTTGTCCCGGAGGGACTTGTGAAAACAGCCCGGCAATTTGTCCCG
>JAOZRQ010000312.1 GCA_029940115.1 Desulfobacterales bacterium | reverse complement strand
CTTACAGCAACAACAAACCAAGCAACAAACATTGCAGAAACTAAATTTGATTTACGTGGGAGAGATATCCAAATGATCATCAATTCCTTGCTCGACACCGATCTCTACAAACTCACCATGATGCAGGGGGTCCTCCATCAGTTCCCGTGGGCGGAGGTGGAGTATGAGTTCAAATGCAGAAATGAACAGATTGATCTCAGGCCGATCATCCCAGAGGTGGACGCGGAGATTGACCACCTCTGCAACCTCCGGTTTACCAAAAAAGAACGGGATTACCTGCGAACCCTCAGATTCATGAAAGAGGACTTCATCCAGTTTTTGAGACTCTTTCAATTGAACCGCGCGTTCATCCATGTCGGCATGGAGAACGATGCGTTTGCGCTCAGAATCAAGGGGCCTTGGCTTCATACCATCTTATTTGAGGTGCCGATTCTCGCAATTGTCAATGAGGTCTATTTCCGGGATATCCGGCCCGCGCCCGATTTTGAGTCCGGCAAGGAGAAGCTGTATGAGAAGATCAATCGGGTAAAGGAGAGCAACAGGGAGAATCTCAGGTTCAGGTTCGCAGACTTCGGCACACGCCGGCGGTTCTCATACATCTGGCAGGAGCAGATCATACAGATACTGAAGAAGGAACTGTCTGAAAATCTGATGGGGACGAGCAATCTCCTTTTTTCGATGAAGTACGGGCTGACCCCCATCGGCACCATGGCCCATGAATGGCTCATGGCGGCCCAGGCCTTGGGACCGAGACTGGCAAACAGCCAGACATTTGCGCTGGAGCACTGGGCCCAGGAATACCGGGGGGATCTCGGCATCGCGCTGTCGGACACGATGGGGCTGGACGCGTTTCTGAGGGATTTTGACATGTATTTTGCCAAGCTGTTCGACGGATGCCGGCATGACAGCGGCGATCCCCTGGAATGGGGAGACCGGCTGATCGAGCATTACAAGAAGCTCAAGGTGGATGCCCGGTCAAAGATCGCGGTGTTTAGTGACGGGCTGTCGTTTCCTAGGGCCATAGAGATCACCAAGCATTTTAAAAACCGCATCATCACCTCCTTCGGCATCGGAACCAACCTGACCAACGACATTGTGGACAAGCCAGTACAGATCGTCATCAAGATGACCCGCTGTCAGGGTGCTCCGGTGGCCAAGATTTCGGATTCCCCGGAAAAGCAGATGTGCAAGGATGCCCAGTATTTGGCGTATCTGAAGAGTGTCTTCAGTGGAATATAGTGATTCCGGGATCTTGGGTCCTTGTAGTTCACACAAAGGTAGTTCACACAAAGGAACAAACCATAAAGAGGACAAAAGTTTTCTGCCAAAAACCGGTCATGAATTGATGCACCAATCCAAAAAAATGGTGGAAAATGGCGCGTGGGCAACAATCAAACCTGAAACAAACTCACAAATTCACAAACTGATTTACACGGGAGGAACAATGGAAAGTCCAAAATTGGACACAGTAACCTCAGCAGGCAAAAAACTGCTGACAAAATTCGGCATCATGGCGGCCGCGGCGGTGGCGGCCTTGTTTCTGTTCTTTCAAACCATAGACTCCAATCAGGCGGACAGCTCGGTGGTGCTCCAGTCCGTCACAGGGAATCTGAGGAGGAGTTGGTGGTGCTGGACATCTCCAAAGAAGGAAGCTCGGTGGTGCTCCAGTCCGTCACAGGGAATCTGAGCGTCATCTCAGATCCGGGTCCCTATCTGCGCTTCTTCGGGAATGTTCATCCTTATAAGAAGGTCATCGCGGTGAACTTCACAGGGAGCAAAGGGATTGTCGCGACATCTGGCCATGAGCATCCTCCAGATGCTCGGAACCAAAGCAGCACTTGACCTTGGAATGCAGTTTCAGGATATCGGCAAACTGAAAAAGGAAACTTGATGCTTGATACTTGATACTGGAAGTTTCAAACATCAAGCTTCAAGCTTCAAGCTTTATGAACACAACCAAACATCTCATCATATCCGGCATCTTATCCATGCTCATTTTCATATCCGGTGTTTTCGGCTATATGCTGATTGAGGGGTGGGACGTGTTTGACGCGATTTATATGACCGTCATCACGATTGCCACCGTGGGGTATGGGGAGGTCCATGAGGTGAGCAGACTCGGCCGGATATTCACCATGTTCCTGATCTTTGCCGGCGGCGGTTTCTGCGTGTATGTGGCGAGCCTCATGGTCCAGTTCATGGTGGAGGGGCAAATTCGGGCCATATTGGGGAGAAAGCGATTGGACAGAAAGATCAACCGGTTGAAAAACCACTATGTTGTATGCGGTTACGGCCGTATCGGGCGGGTGCTTTGCAAGCAGTTGACCAAACACAGACAGTTTGATCTGGTGGTGATTGACAGTGATCCGGAACTGGTTCCGGTGATGGATGAGGATGGGATCCTCTATGTCTGCGGAGATGCAGCCGATGAGGCGATTCTGCTTCGGGCAGGCATCAAACGCGCAAAGTGTCTCGTGGCTGTGCTGGCCACAGATATTGCCAATGTTTACCTTGTCCTGACCGCGAGGCAACTGAACCCGGATCTCTACATCATGGCCCGGTCCGGGGGCCAGCAGTCCAAGAGCAAATTGCAGGCCGCTGGCGCGGACAATGTGGAATCCCCTTATGACATGGGCGCGATACGGATGGCCCAACGCATCCTTCGGCCTACGGTGACAAGTTTTCTGGACATCGCGTTCGCCAAGAGCCGCAATGAAATCCAGATGGAGGAGATCCCGATGAGCCCCTCCTCCGATCTGGTGGATGTCATGCTCAAAGATTCAGGCATCCGGCAGAATTTCAACCTGATCATCATTGCCATCAAAAAAAAGGATGGCGAGATGATCTTCAATCCCTCTTTTGATGCCACCATCAAAGGCGGAGACACCGTCATCGCGGTGGGGGAGCCAGAAAACCTTCGGAAACTGGAAAAGATACTGAATCCCTGATTTGTCAGTGGGGTGTTGAAAAGATACTGAATCCTGATTTGTCAGTGGGGTGTTGGTTGTTGTCACTGACCCTAAATTTTATAGATGATCCGCTTGTCCGTGATGATAATGTCCACTTGCTTGTCGTGGGACTGCATTGGCATCTGCGGAATGATCCGGTCATCCAAGGCAAGCGCAACCTTCCGGGTGGTGGCGGTCAGCTTGGGAATCAGCCGGTCATAATAGCCCTGACCGGTCCCGATCCTTCCCCCTTTTTCGTCAAATGCGACCCCGGGAATGATGGCGATGTCAAGACGGTCAATCGGGACAATCCTGCATTTTTCCGGGTTCGGTTCCGAATTTCCCCTAGGCCCCGGTCTCATGTCCGCGTCAAGATCATTCACTTTCATGGGTGTGACTTTATATTTTTCCTTCTCAAAGGCAGGAAGCACAACAATCTTGTTCTCGGCAAAGCATCTTCTCAATATCCCCTCGGTCTCCACTTCACTGTCGCAATTCACATAAAGCAGAGGAACTCTTGCCTCCTTGAAATTGGCAAACTCAAAGAGCCTGTCCTCTATGTTCTTGATTTTCGCGGCAAGTTCCGCTTTGGAGCATTCGGCCAGCATTTTTGCCATGTTTTCACGTATCTCGCGCTTCCTCGCCCTAATTTCCTCTACCATAATCTTCTCTCCAAGGTAAAATACATTTTTCAGTGTGATGACATTTTAAACTGTATTCTCCAATATACAAAATTTGATCAGGAAAGTCAAGCCGTAAGTGCTTGGCCAAAAATTTTCGAGTACTCAGAAACCGGAATTTTTCGGAAAAATCCTTTTTGTCAGACCATTTTCTGAATGGCTTTTTTCTGTGCGCCCTCTCCCACAACTAGGAAAAGGAGATCTTTCAATGATATTGTCAATGGCATGACCATAAAAATCAACATAAAACCAGATGTTCGTGCTATTGCCCTGCGACTTCAAGGACCATGGGCCATTCCGACCGTGCCGATATAGAAGACGATGAACTTCCAGGCGGCGAATCAGCTCGGCATGTCGGGGAAAAAAGCGGGCAAGATCAACGCCGTTCTTGATGTTCAAAGATCGCTTTGTGCGCGTCCGATTCCTGTCAGAAGTCATCCAATGCGGACAACAGCAACTGAAATTCCTGCTCCAGCCTGTCCACAAGCCTCCGCGCCTTCCCCTCAAAAATGTGCGATGCGCTCCGCGGTCCCGATGCCCCGCTCCTCACAGAGCTTCATGGCCTCACCCGCAAACCCGCCCAGCGAGAGGAAGGCCGGCAGGATCGTCTTGCCGGGAGCGCTCCTCGCATAAACTTCGACCTTCTCGGCGAAATCCTCGACAAGGTTCCTGCCGATTCGGGTCTTCCACCTCTTCACCTCGACCACGACCACCCGCCCGCAGTCCGATTCCGCGACCACGTCCAGCTCCATGTTCCTTCCGTCCTCACGCTGGAGGGGCACCCGCTGTCCGACATGGGTGACGTTCAGCCGGGTCGTGTCCCCCACCCCGGCAAAGTAGTCCGACAGCGCAAACCGCTTTTTCGAGCGGAACGCCGTGGCCAGCTGAAATTCGGCAAACTTGCCGGAGAGGTTGTTCAGCATCCCCTGAAGGCGATTCCTCTCCTTCCGCAGCTCCCGGATCTGCTCGTGCGCCTCCTGCCTCATATCGGGGACAAAGCCGTTGATCTCCTCCTCAAAGCGGTTTCGCAGGATCAGGTTGAGCGTGCCGTCCCGCAGGCCCCGGAACTGGATGTCGGAGCTCCCCCATTCGATGACATCCGCCTCCACCAATAGGATGAGCCTCTTCTTTACCTCCTCGAGGTCGAGATCGATTTGCAGCTCCCCTCTGATCTCCTCATGGGTCCAGTGGCGGTCGGAGTGCCTGCTGAGATGCAGGAGCATCTCCTTGGCATGACGGTCGTTGATTTTTTTCAGGGTCAGCTGGATGTACTCGTTCCACGTCCTGGACATCCTGGAACGGCGGTCCGTGATCTCATAGTCAAACGTCTCCACCACCCCCTTTTCCGTGTCCAGACTTCTCTGCTCACACCTGCTCTGCATCACACAGGAGATGAAGAACGGATCGGACATGCAGAGCTGGTTGATCAGGAGGGCCGTCTCGTTTGTGACAGGCTCGTCGTGAATCCGGGCATACCTGTACACCGCCTCCAGGCCCCTCTCCGGCGTGAGGTAGGGAGTGATGTGCCATTCGTCCAGGCGGCCGGCCTGCAGGTATTTCCCCGCGATCTCGAGCAGCCAGCTGATGTATGAGCCGGTCACCAGCATGGGGGCGATCTTCGACTCGGAAAGGGAGTGGAAACTCCCGGGCAGTGCCCTGATGGGCTTGGTCTCAAAATTCCGGTCAGGATGGACATACCCCGCAAAGTTCTGAAATTCGTCAATTATGACCAGTATCCGGCGATCATACACATCGGCAAGGCGATGCGGAGCGCCGCAGGCTGTTTCCCATGCAGAGCTGTAAAATCCCATCTTCTTCGCCCACAGGATCGAATCAACATCATCCACCAAGGACGGGACAGATTTTTTCACACCATATTCCCTGATTTTTTCAAGGGAGAGAGGCTTCCGAACCAATGTCTCATCTCTCTCTGAAAACGAAATGTACTGTGAGGCAAACGCGCGATAGTATTTCACCGCCAAATCCGGGTACCAGATGGGATTTTCGGCCATGTCAAAATAAAACGGGATCACGTCTCCGTCTTCGCTCCAGAGCTGGTTGAAGACGCGTTGCACAATCGCGGTCTTCCCACTTTTGCGGCGGGCAAGGATGACTCTCGATATGGACAGTTTTTTCGGAATCTTGCCCATCCACTTCTCCAAGTTCTCAAATTCCTTTTCCCGACCGACAAGCAGCTCGGGATCTCCGATCTTCTCCTGCAAGGGATATTTCATTTTTTCTTCTCCTTTTTCAAGTACTGACCCAAAGTTTTCCAGAATTTTGGAATGAACACCTCCGAGGTTTTAAAAACCTCGGAGGTCTCTGTGGTTCTCCTCCACATGCTGTTCCAGCAACGCCAGAATCGGCTCGTCCTCAAAATGTCTCACAAACTCCCGGACTTTGTGGACAAAGACAGAATACTTGGGATCAATCTCCTATGTCAATCCATTCTGAACATTCGTAACTTCTTCCCCAAACAGCCGCTCAAATCCGATTGAAAGCACAATATACGTTTTCAGACGGAGTTGCCCGCCAAAACGCTCGTGCAATACGCCTGCATATCTCCTGATCTGTGATTTGGCGTCGCCGAACGCTTTGCTGACCGGCGTTCTCTCCAAGAGTTCCTTTTCAGCCATGTCTCTGACCTGTTCGCCGCCGAGGTTCAGTTCCTTCAGCGATACATATTTGAACTCGAACAGCATGTCAGACAGTTGGTATTTCCGGGCGTCCGGCCGGATGATCAGGCAAAGGTCCGCATATCCCCGTGACAGTTCCGGTTCCGAGAGCAGGGCATATGTGATGTCGTTGAACAGGAGCGTCGTGAACGCCATTTTCACGGCAAACTCGTTCATCCACCTGTAATCCCGGTTGCTGAACACGGAGAATATCTTTTTTTCCGTAAATTCCAGAAGGGGTTGCAACTCTCCGTGGGCGATCAGCCTGTCAACCGCCTCCGCGGCCTCGTTTCTGTCCGCACCGAGAGGCAGAAGAAAGCGGAGAATCTGATCCGAGTACAGTTTCCTTGTCACCAGGTTGGGAGGCGCGAGACATATCCGGCCTTGGGCATCCCTGCCCGAAACCGTGAGCATTCCGAAATAATAAAGATACGACGCCAGGAATGTGCTGTCCTGACCTGCCCGGTCCAGCATGGCCGCCAAGGTGAAGCGGTCCGCCAAGGCATTGATGACAAGGGGCCTGTCCTTCTGGAAGATATCTGTCACGGTCTGTCTGCCTGAGACCGCCCTGCCCAGATATTCGAGTTTTCCCTCGTCAGCGGCAAGATTGCTGTCCAGCATTTGGGAGGGATAGCGGCACGTCTCCATGAAATAATCCAGGAAATAGAGTGCGAGTGTCGGATTATACACCTTCACATCGCTGTCTGCCGAAAAACAGCTTCCGTTGTACCAGAGATTCATCATTTCCTCGGCCTCCCTGATCGAGGATTCCGGCAGACCGCAATGTTCCACAACCCCGGTCAGCATGCCTGTTATCTCTTCCTGTGTGAATCCGCACAACGCGTTGTATTCTTCGCGGAGATAGAGATTCTTAAAAATATTCGCACCGCTGGTGATATCGCTCATCACCACCGGGGACACGCCGGTGACGAAGAGTCTGTCCAGGACGCTGTTCTCCATCAGGGCCTTCAGACCTTTGTACAGGGTTTTCAGAGGACCTTCTTTCCGAACCAGCCCCTTATATGTCCCCTCATCCGTCGCCATGACCTCGTTGGCGAAATTGTCATATTCGTCAATCAGCAGACAGAGTTTGTACGGGGTTTTCGCAATCACGCTCAGGACGCTTCCCAAAGTGTTTATTGCCTGAGCTTTGACAGAAACCGGCGTCGGAAGGAACTCCTCATAATATGTCAGAAAATCTTCGATCACGCTGTTCAGCATTTCATTCATCCGTTCGGCAATGTCATCAACTGAGCCGCGCGAATCAATCCGTGAAAAATTCCAGTTCATCACAAAATATCGGTTATGCAACGGGGTGGGATTTCCGCCAATATCCAGATCGCCGAAAAGCAGATCAAATTTGCTGGCCAGGGCCAGATCGTAATACCGGCTCAGAACATTCAGCCACAGCGACTTGCCGAACCGGCGGGGACGGACAAGGAGAAAGCTTTTGCCGCTCATGTTCTCCAGTGTGCGGATGTATGACGTGCGGTCAATGTACAGATAATTCTCTTCCCGGATGGTCAGAAAATTGGCGATGGCATATGGAAGCTTTTTCATGGTTGCTCCTCCTGAGCAAATCATTCCCTGCAACCCCTTTTGGCTGTGAGTCCAAACTTTCTTCGGTGAATCCGTTGCCGGAGCCGTCATCTTGCGAGATGATGATTAAGTGCCGGCTTCCACTGTCAAGTTTTCTGGAACTCGACTATCAAGTTTTTAAAACTTGACCACATAAAAACAGTATTTTCAAAGACTTAA
>JAOZRQ010000814.1 GCA_029940115.1 Desulfobacterales bacterium | reverse complement strand
CGTTTTTTTGGGTTTTTGCGGGTTTGTGGCGCAGAAGGTTGTTGACATCCGTCATCTCGCATGATACAAGTGTCCTCGTTGGCAGAGTCGGGCGGCATTTTTTCGATCAGCCACGAGCTGCAAATGGGAGTGTCCGCCTTCGGGGGGGCATTGACATGCGAATCATGCCAGTGCCCGCATTTGCGGGCCGGAGTTGCAATGGGAGAACACTTTGTGGCCCCCGACAGTTGCCGACATTCAGCGCATGGAGCCTTTGGCATCACCATACCCCAAGGACCAGCACACCAAACAGGCAGGTCGTTTGCGCCGTAGTTGCAATGGGAGAATGCTTTGTGGCCCCTCTAACAGTGCCGACACCAACAATCGCATGTGCCTCATGGCTCCATCATACCCCGGCTGACCCGGCCGCAGGTGCAAAAGATTGTTGACATGCGTAAGGTCCTTCATCCTCATCCATTTCCGACAGGAGTTCCTGAAAGGCTTGGAGCATATCCGCCCGCTCCTCTCCTTCAATGCCTTCCAACTCACATTTTTTCAGAAAGACATCGGTGGGATCAAATTCTTCCAAGTCACCCGTATGTTCACCGTTCATGCTCCGGTCATGATTCCTGTTCTTCAGATCCACCCTGAGAATTTCTATGGCCTTTCCTTGGGCCAATGTCATGATCTTGTCATGGACGCCCGGATCATATCGGTCGGTCTCCACTTGGACATATCCCCATGACGTGAGCGTCCCATGGCCGGCGGTTTTTTCGCAGGCGTTCAGTTGCTCCGCGATATGCTCCAGAGATCCTGTGAAACTTCTGAGCCTTCGGAAACAGGGGATCTCAAGTGGTCGCACCTCCACGAGACGCGTCGCGTGAAACTCGGCCACAAATACGGACTTTCCGGTCCCGGCTTCGCTGAAACTCAGGGGAATGGGAGTGCCTGAGTAGCGGATATGCTCCTTCTCGCCGATCTTCCGGGCATGGTGAAAATGGCCTAGGGCCACATAGTCAAACTCAGGCGAAAAGCTCTCCGCGCTCACCTGTCCCAAGTCTCCCACATAGATATCCCTCATGCTCTCGGTGCGTTTGAATCCGGATGCAAAGAGATGCCCTGTGGCAATCACGGGCAGATGGATTCCCATCTCCTTTCGCAGGGCCACGGCCGCCTCCCACACGCGCTGGTAATGGCGGGCGATGCCATCGGCAATTCCCTTCTCCCACTGTTCACAACTTTCCCCTGCAATCGCCTTCTTGATGTCCCGGTTCCGCAAAAACGGAACCGCGCAGACGATCCCCATGGGGGTTCCGGCCTTGTCCTTCGCGAGGACAACCTCCTTGGCGATATCCTCCTCCGCGCCGCCGATCACATGGATGTGGAAATATTTCAGCAACTCCCGCGGCGCGTTCAATGTGGAGACCGCGTCATGGTTGCCGCCCACGATGATCACATGATGGCAGGGCGTCTCCGGGATCTGCCGGAGAAAGTCGTAGTATTGCTTCAGTGCAAAATTCGGGGGGTAGCCTGTGTCAAAAATGTCTCCCGCGACAAGCAGGAGATCAATCGCCTTGTCCCGAATCTGACCGATGAGCCAATCCAAAAACCGGTCATGCTCCTTTGCCCGGTTTTTGTCGCCCAAATGTCTGCCCAGATGCCAGTCTGAGGTGTGAAGAATTTTCATTTTGACGTCTGTGATTCCTGTCTGGCAGGAATGGTTGGTGCAAAACGCTGCTGATTCTAACGGATTTTGGGGAGGCCCGTGAACGTGCCCGTAAACGTGAACGTAAACATGAACGTGCCCGTAAACGTGAACATAAACGTGAACGTGCCCGTGAACGTGGATGAATGTCGATGTTCAGGTTCAAGTCTGAGTTCAAGTTCAAGTTCAAGTTTGAGTTCACGGACAGAGCGGCCTCCCAAAAAAGCGTTATAATCAGAAATGCTGCTTGGTCACAAATTGGAAGAGTCATTCTCTCATTGTCCCGTAGGGACTTATGAAACCAGCTTGGCCATTCATTGCCGAGGTCGGATATAAGCAAACATGACGGGGCCTCCCAGTCTTGTCTGACAGGATAACCATGCCTTGATGACTTGTCAACAGGGGAGGCCGGAATTTTTGCAAAACTACTAAGGATGGCTTATAAGAAATCTTGACAAAGCTGAAAGGATGGCTTATAAGAAGAGGTGATG
>JAOZRQ010000813.1 GCA_029940115.1 Desulfobacterales bacterium | reverse complement strand
TTTCGCTATCAGCCGGGGGATTGATCCCCCGGCCGGCGGAAACAATTTCGCTATCAGCCGGAGGATTGATCCCCCGGCGAATATAACAGCCAGTAGCTCAGAGGCAGAGCAGTAGAATCGTCCGTATATCGTGACCTTGCCTGATACCCATCGGGCTGAAGATGTATGGTTATCGAACCTTAATCTATAGCGCAGGGGGTTCGATTCCCCCTCTGGCTGATCATTCAAAGTTTGTAGTTCCGCCCCCCGATAGAAGACGTCGAGGGCATGCTTCAGGCGGTGTGACACCGCCTAAAGGCGGAACTACAAACTGGATTAAAGGGATATCAATGCGTAAAGACCTCGTAAGAACAAGCAAGTTTCTGAGTCTTGTGCTCCGTCACAAACCGGAAACCATCGGACTCAGGCTTGACAAAAACGGATGGGCAGATGTGGAAGAACTGCTGGCAAAGGCGAGAATGTCCCTTGATTTTGCCATGCTTGCGGAGGTTGTCGAGACGAATGACAAAAAGAGATTCTCGTTCAATGCGGAAAAGACGAAAATCCGTGCCAATCAGGGGCATTCCATCAATGTTGACCTGAAATTGGAACCGCTCAGACCGCCCGACGTTCTGTATCACGGAACGGCCACCCGCTTTTGGCGTTCCATATCGGAAAAAGGGCTGATAAAAGGCAACAGGCAGTATGTCCATCTCTCAAAAGACACTGACACCGCCGAAAAAATCGGGGCAAGGCATGGAAAGCCGCTGATTTTGAAAATCGAAAGCGGAAGAATGTTCCAAAATGGGCATCGATTCTTCCTTTCCGAGAATGGTGTCTGGATGATCGCACATGTGCCCGTGAACTATCTGAAAAAGATGACGGATGCAGAAAATAAGCGCCCGCCGAGACTTCAGAAAGTGAAATCCTGCGGAGTCCTTTGTGTGCGGGATGCGTCTTGCAAGCAATTCCTGCTGTTGAGGCATCCGCATCGCTGGGACATCCCGAAAGGGCACATGGAGAAGAACGAATCAGAGCATGCCTGTGCATTGCGTGAATTGTTTGAGGAGACGGGCATCCGTGAAAGGGATATGCTTCTGGATCCCGATTTCCGCTTTGAGCACACCTATTTTCCCAAGTATAAACGCTTCGGCGGGGAGCGTGTGGAGAAAACGGTGATCGTCTTTCTTGGAAGGCTCTTATCGCCGGTACAGATCGTGACCACTGAACATTCAACATTTCAATGGGTTGATTGGCAATCATCCCAGCACTTCTCAAGTGACACGATAGACAAACTGCTCAAAAAAGCGCGTCAACATATGTGAAAGAAAAAAAGGGGCGAATGTTCCAAGGCGGGCGAATGAGGCTCCAAACCTCGTTGGGCGGGTTCGATTCCTGCCGCCCCTGCCATTATGACAAAGAGAAACCCGGCTTTTTTTGGGAGGAGAGGAGCCGGCTCATTCGAGAAACAGGCGGGTTTCTTGGCCAACCAGAATCCGGCTGTCACAGTGCGCTTTAGCGTACTTTCGCTATCAGCCGGGGGATTGATCCCCCGGCGAAAAACCAAACAGAGGGGCGAATGTTCCAAGGCGGGCGAATGAGGCTCCAAACCTCGTTGGGCGGGTTCGATTCCTGCCGCCCCTGCCATTGGGGCGGGATGTCTTTGGAGGGAGGGGGTCGTGGTGGGATCGTCGGAAACTCCGGAGGCCCACGTGCTCCTCATCCCATGTTTGCGCTTATGGTGTATGGTCGTGGTGGGATATGTCTGTCTCAAGGTGACATTCATCTGATTCATCCCAGAAGGAAAGTCGCCATTTTCACGCCAAGCGTGACAAAATCAAAAACAGCGTGAACCGTTGAAATGTATGGGAAAACGATGATTCAAAGAAATTGGGGGAATGTCAGAATGTGGCTGAATGGTTGGGAAAGGAATGAGGGAGGGGTGGTCCGAACCCCCGAGTGCGGGGGGTTCAGACCGAACAAAAGCCGCATGGGCCCTGTGGTCCCACCAAGGGGACAGTCGTCTGGTTCGTCTCGAAGAAAGTCGACCCGCGTCGGTCACGGCAACCCTTTTTTCGAGGAGGTTGGCATGTCCGAAGACTTTTGACGGCTGATGACCTTCCTCGTCCGCATCACGAGTGCAGGTATGATGGCCATGATGTTCAGCAACACGATCCCGGCTTGGGAGTGCCGGATCATGT
>JAOZRQ010000311.1:2621-8107 GCA_029940115.1 Desulfobacterales bacterium | reverse complement strand
GTCACGCCTCACGAGTCACGCCTCACGAGTCACGCCTCACGGGTCACGCCTCACGGGTCACGCCTCACGGTCACGCCTCACGAGTCACGCCTCACGAGTCACGCCACGCCTCACGATAGTTTTCCCTGCCCGGTGTCGAGCAGGGCCAACGAACGAATCTGGTTCTAACGGATTTTGTGGTTGCGTGTGGTTTCAGACGGTCACGACCCTGAAAGCCGGGAGGGACAGACCGCGGATGGGCCCGGCACTCAGGCCATCTGCGTTCATCCGCGGATCACAATTCTCAGCCCGTTTCGGAAACCACAAAAACCGTTGGAACCAAGAACGAATCATAAAGGAATATATTATTGAACCAAAATTGTCAAGCCTTGAGAGAGTTTATTTCCTCAACGCAACGAATCACGTCTCACGAGTCACGCCTCACGCCTCACGCATCAGTTATTTCAGTTCCTCAACGATTTTCCTCAATTCAGGCTCCATATCTGCGAAAAGTTCCGCCAGTCTGGGATCAAACGCAGTGCCACTGCCGGCGCTGATCCTCTCAAGCGTCTTCTCCACGGACCAAGACGCTTTGTAAGGCCGCTCTGAAATCAGCGCGTCAAACACATCACATATGCACACAATCCTGCCGAACAAAGAAATGTCTTCCCCCTTCAGACCTTGGGGATAACCTGTCCCGTCCCATCGCTCATGGTGGGTCAGTGCAATGATCTCAGCAGCCTGCAAAAAAGGATGTTCGCTTCCGGACAAGAGCTTTGCGCCGATGGTGGTATGGGTCTCCATGATCTGCCGCTCTTCGCTGGTCAGCTTTCCGGGCTTCAGGAGAATGCTGTCCGACACGCCGATCTTGCCCACATCATGCATGGTGCTTGCCAAGCCGAGGAGATTGCACACCTCAGGACTGAGCCCCGCAACCTTGCCGAGCAACCGGCAGTATCTGCTGATGCGCCTGATATGGCTTCCTGTCTTCTCATCCCGAAATTCGGCGGCCTTTTCCAATCGGTCAAGAATTTCCATCTGCGCGTCCTCAATTTCCCGGGTACGCTCCATGACCTTCTGTTCCAGAATCGCATTCTGATTCCTCATCGCCTCTTGGGCGATCTTGAGCGAGAGGTGGGTCTTCACCCTTGCCTTGACCTCAGTGATGTCAAAGGGTTTGGTGATATAATCCACCGCTCCCATCTCAAACCCTTTGGTCTTGTGTCCGGAGCTGTCCATGGCGGTGATGAAGATGATCGGGATGTCCCTTGTCTCCGGGTCCTGTTTGAGCTCTTGGCAGACTTCGAATCCACTCATCCCAGGCATCAGAATGTCCAAAAGAATGAGGTCCGGATGGTTGGCCCGGACATATTCAATCGCCTTGGAACCATTCAAGGCCACGCCAAGCTTGTAATCATTTCTGAGTGCTTGGATGAGGACGTCAATGTTGGTCTTTGTGTCATCTGCAATCAGTATTTTGCAGCTTCCGAGCGCGTTCATCATTAAGCCCCTTTTTCAAAATGGAAACGTGATCGGTGAAGCGGAGACTTGGAAGGGTGCTTGCCGATCCATTTCATGGAATTGTCATTCATCTCACAGGATATGGGAAAAGTCAATGGGGTGGAAATCGTATTCCCGGTGGGAACATCCTACCTCAGACCGATATCCAGCCTTTTGGCGAGACTGTCCAGTGTTTCCCTCGCCTTTTCAAATTGGTAGGCAGCCGTCTGACGAGCCAGATATTGAAACAGTTCTCCCATTTCCGGATCCTCCAAGGTGAGAACCTCTTGAATCTCTCTGAAACAGGTTTCCGATTCTAAGGGATCAGATTCCCGAAGGCTTTTGTCCAACTTTTGGAACCATCCGGAAACTTCGGACAGGTCATTGGCTTGTCCCCTTTTCGCGACCGAGGCAGGCGCGTCTTCGGCGGTTGAGGTGCCAGGCAGAAGTTCCCGGGACGCGATGACTTGGGCCAAGGCCTCCTCCACAGGCCCGAGCCGATCCAGAATCTCGTCTTTGTCCCTGCTGTCGCATGCATGTTCCAGCTCCTTCGCGGCCTTGGCGAGTGGTGTGGCTGAAATTGTGGCGGCAGAGCCTTTCAGTGCGTGCGCGCTGATCAGTGCGGTCTCAAAGTCCCCTTCGTCAACCACCATTCGGAACTCCTCGGCAAAGTCCTTCCTGTCATCACAGAAGAACAGAAGCAGATCAAGATACAGATGCCATGCCCCGTCAAGTCGTCTCACCCCCTCTCGGATGTTCAGGCCCGGAAGCGAGGCCGGAAAGCCCTGTTCAGGTTCGGGATCATCTGTCTGAGTGGGCGGACATTTGTCTTCCAAAGCCTCGTCAAGAAGCGGAATCTCAAAAAAATCGGATCCGGCCTCCTGAAACCTTGAGACCTCGATGAGTTCCTCGATGAGGGGTTTCAGGGAGATGACTGCATCATGGATGGCGGTCAGACAGGCCTGCTGTTCCATGTCCGAGACCTTGGTCATGTCACATGATGTGTCAATGAGGGTTCGCAGAGGGGAGCGGATTTTCTCCTTCAATATCCGGCGTTCTCTTTCCGCATGAATCCGTTCTGTGATGTCAATGGCGGTTCCCCCTGTGAAGAGCGGCTTTCCGTTCTTGAATATCGGAAATTTGGCCACGAGGTGATGCAGAAGTTCTTTTCCCTTCTTGATGGTTTCAATGGATGTCAAGGCCCGCTTTTCAGACATCACCATCTGGTCCCCCGATTGCATCGGTTCAGCGAGTTCCGGAGGCCATATTTCATCATCCCTTTTGCCGATGGGGTCCGTCGAATCCGATCCGAGCGTCCTCTTATAGGCATTGTTCACATAGATGTAATGTCCGTGCCGGTTCTTGATGAAGGCCGGGCCAGGGTGATGTCTCATGAATGAATAAAACACCTCCCTGCATTCCCTCAGCACCGCCTCGGATCGCCTCCGCCTGGCCTTCTCTTTCCTCAATTTTCCCTCTAACATCGCCATCACCTCGGATCGCTCGGCAATCTCCTTTTCCAAGGTTCTGGCCGTGTGCCGAAGCCGGCCGGCCTCCTGCCATTTTGCCCCCAAGACATCGGCAAACTGTCGAATCTCAAACGTGTCAAAGGGTTTCTGTATGCATAGTGGCTGATGGTTCGGGAACAGGTTGCGGACAATCCGCTCCGCGGATGGCGTGTCACCTTCTGTGATGATGACCATCTCCATGAACGGATCCAGCCTGCCAATCCGCACGGGTGCCCCCTGCCCCATGCCCCTGCCCGGCACGGCATCTGACAGCATCTGAATGTCGAGAAAAGCCACCGAAAAGGGGCGGTTCTCCTCCAGCGCGGTTGTGACGGCTTTGATCGCCTGAACTCCCTCATGGCATATGACAAGGTCATAAGAAGAGGAAAGCGTCTTTTCATATACGCCAACCATGCCTCTTTCATGATCCGCGATCAGGATTCGCAACCGTGTGCCCTGAACAGCATCCATCCGTTCATCCCTCATCCCTCATCCCCTCATCCCTCCAACCTCATCCTTTTCAAGGCTTCTCTGGCACGGTCAAAATTATAAGCGCGGATCTGATTTTCCATATATTCCATCTGATTTTTGATATCTCCCTTCTCGGTTCCGGCTTGGGAAAAGGTTGCTCTGATTTCTCTGATGCACGCGTCCGAGCTGACCGGATCAAACTCTTGGAGGCATGTGTCAAGTTTTTGAAACAGTTCTGAAAGCGTTGATGATGATGAGGCCTGTGGGGCAGGTGTCTCATCCAAAGGTTCAGCGGTCTTTTCCTGATCAAGGATGGTTTTGGACAGTTTTTCAAAAGACGCGAAGACTTGGGCGTACGCCTCTTCCACCTGCGAGAACAGGAAGGGGAGATGTTCCCCATCCTCATCCCCGCATGCCTCTTCCAGCGCGTTTGCCGCGGCGCTGAGATCAATCGCGCCGACATTGCCGGCCGCGCCCTTCAACCCATGTGCCATTGAGCCGGCGGTCTCAAAGTCCCTTTTTCGGACCCGTCGCTCCAAATCGGCAAGTTCATCCTGGTTCTCGCAGAAGTCTCTGAGCACGTCCATATAGGTCGGCCAGGAATTTCCAAGCCGCTCAAGCCCCTCTGCGACATTCAGGCCAGGAACTTGGAGTTTCGATTTCGGATGCTGGTTTTCCCAGCTGGGGATCGGGGATCGAGGGGGGGTTCTCGGATGTTTCCTCCTGCGCGCCCCGTGATTCGCGATCTCCATCCCGGATTTGAAATGTGGGAGGTTGTTTTTGAGAACCGCAAAGAGTTCTTCCGCGTCAATTGGTTTGGAAACATAATCGTTCATCCCCGCGTCAAGGCATTTTTTTCGGTCACTGTCCATGACATGGGCGGTCATGGCGATGATGGGGATTTGACTTGAAACCTGATGCGCCGATTTTCCAGTTTCCTGTTTCGAATGCCGGGTTTCTTTTTCCCAGCCCCGAATGCGCCGGGTCGCCTCAATGCCGTCCATTTTCGGCATCTGAACATCCATCAGCACTGCATGATATTCCTTTTGTCTCACCGCCTCAACCGCCTCAATCCCGTTCACTGCCACATCCACAGAAAACCCGACCATCTCCAGCAGCTCGGTCGCGACCCGCCGGTTGATCGGATGATCTTCCACAAGCAGAAGGGAGGCATCCGACAGCTCTTCTGCCGAGGATGGGATGCCTCTCTCAGGGGCAGGCGGGGCGTATCCGAACACCTCCAGTATGGTGTCAAGGAGGAGGGATTGCCTGACCGGTTTGACGAGATAGCCTTCTGCACCGATCTCCTTGGCGCGCAGGATCTCCCTTTCTCGGCCGTATGCGCTGGCGATGATGATGCGCGGCGGGGGGATGTGCGGATGATTCCTGATCCTTTCGGCCGCGGTGATCCCGTCCATGCCGGGCAGCCTGATATCCATGAGTATCAGGCCGAACGGGTCATCCTCGGCTGCTCTCTCATACAAGGCCAGCCCCTGCTCCGCAGTGCTGGCCGAGTCGGTCCGAAAGCCGGTGGTGCTGATAAGCCGTTCAATGACCAGAAGGGTGGTCGGATTGTCCTCGATGACAAGCACTCTGAGCTGTCTCAAACTGTCCGGGACCATCGGCCTGCAAGGAGTTTCATCAGGGAGGCTCCCGAATCTCGCGGTGAAATAAAAGGAACTGCCCACGCCCGGTGTGCTCTCGACCCACATCTCGCCATCCATCAGGTTCACAATCCGCCTGCATATGGCCAGACCGAGACCGGTTCCGCCGTATTTTCTGCTTGCAGAGCCATCTGCTTGGATGAAGGCGTCAAAAAGACGGCACTGAGCTTCTTGGGGAATGCCGATCCCGGTGTCCCGGACACAAAAGAGAAGCTCAATGCAGGGGGCTATGGGCGATGGGGATTGCCGCTCACCGCTTTCCCCTTGCCCCTCACCGCTTGCCCCCTCACCGCTTGCCCCTTGCCGCTCACCCCTTGCCCCGGTTCCTGAGCTTGTCGAAGGATGCCCCTTGCCCCTTTGTTGC
>JAOZRQ010000311.1:0-2521 GCA_029940115.1 Desulfobacterales bacterium | reverse complement strand
ACCCCTTGCCCCGGTTCCTGAGCTTGTCGAAGGATGCCCCTTGCCCCTTTGTTGCACCTCACCCCTTGCCCCGGTTCCTGAGCTTGTCGAAGGATGCCCCTTGCCCCTTTGTTGCACCTCACCCCTTGCCCCGGTTCCTGAGCTTGTCGAAGGATGCCCCTTGCCCCTTTGTTGCACCTCACCCCTTGCCCCGGTTCCTGAGCTTGTCGAAGGATGCCCCTTGCCCCCCGCCACTGAAATGCAGATTTCGCCTTTTTCGGTGAATTTGAGCGCGTTGGACACCAAATTCATGAGCACCTGTCGCAGGCGAAACGGGTCGGTCACAATCATTTCAGGCACGTCGCCCGCAATGTCCAGAATCAACTCGCATTCCCTCTCCTCCTGATCCAGAATGCTGAGTCCGGGATGGGAGGGGAAGAAGACGTCGCAGACCTCCTCCATGAGATTCCTGAGCCGGAAGGGAATCTGCTCAAGATCAAGTTTGCCAGCCTCGATCTTGGAAAAATCGAGGATGTCGTTGATGAGCCCCAGCAGGGATCTGGCCGATATGCGGATGGTGTTCAGGTATTCCCAATGTTTGCAGTCGGTGTCCGTCATTATCGCCAGATCACACATGCCAAGGATGCCGTTCATGGGTGTCCGGATCTCATGGCTCATGTTTGCCAGAAACTCACTTTTGGCGATGCTGGCCGCGTCCGCGTCCCGGGCCATCTGGTGGGCATATCCGATGGCCTCCTCAAGTTCTGAGGTCCGCTCTTTCACCCGCAACTCCAGCTCCTCATTGATGGTCTGAAGGCGCTGTTCGCTTTTCCGCAAATCCGCCTCGGATCGCATCAGCCGACGCTGGTTCTCCATGAGGTCCGCGGTTGCGATCCCGATCTTTCGCCGCAGTTCGCTGTTCCAGAGCCAGAAGGCCATCCCTCCGAAACTGGCGATCAGCAACAGAATCCCCACGCTGATCAGCGGCCACGGGATCCGGTGTCCCAAGGAGATGCCGGACCAGTCGCGTTGAATGTGCCGCGTCTCCTGATCGGTGACTGCGGCCATGCCCTCCTCAATCACGCGCAGAAGTTCATGGTTCCCCTTGCGGACAGCGGCACTCACCTTGGCTGTGCAGAATGGCTTCACCGCATGTCTGAAATCCTTGGCATGTCCGGTCCTGCCCAAGTGGAGGATCGCCTCAGGGAAGTTGGCCACGAATACCCTGATTTCCCCTGAGACAGACGCGCGGATCATTTCCGCAAAACTCGGATATGTGGCGAGCGCCACCCCGGGAAGATGTTTCCTCATATGCCCCATCGCGTGAGTCTCCCTGACAACCCCCACCCTGAACGCGACCAGCTCCTCCATGGAATCCACCTCATCCACTTTGGCAAGAAAAAAGATATGGACGGGGATGTCATAGTACGGTTTCGAATGTTCAAAGTGTGAGGCTGGCGCCAAGGCCTGCCGACGTCTTTTATCGGGGGGGACAGAGGCTTCCCGGTTCTGCCCACCCATCTCACCTTCCTGCCCTACTTGCCATGAGCCGGAGATGACATCGGCCTTCCCTTCCCTAAGCATTCGTCTCGCTTCGGATGTGTCCGAAAGTCGGTACTCAACTTGGATCCCTGTCTTTTCAGACCACAATTGCCAAATGTCGACAAGAATCCCCCGCGGGGTGTTCCCCGAATCCAGAAATTCATACGGTGGGCGGTCTTTGTCACCGACCACCAGAATCTGCTGAGGCGAGTCTGCCCAAGCCCCGGAAATCCATGAGCATGTCAGAAGAACAATTGTGAAAATCCATGGTTTGAAATTCATCATGTCAGCTGTTCGAGAGAGAAACTAAGTTTTTTCAAAAATCCTGGTTTCTGCAAGTTTGGAGATTGCAGCCATTCCTTTCCACTCTGGAGGAAGGATCCGTATCACTCCCATGACAAGATACGCGCTCAGTAGTTTGTCCGTGAAGTTTGCAAGAATCCTCGGGAGAAACGCGCTGGAAAAAATTTTGTATCCTGACTCCAGCAGAATCGCATGAAAAGGGTCCATGTTGCCTCCGGTCACGCCACTGAAGAGATAGACGGCTATGGGCGTTGCAATGACCGGGCACAGAATGGTGAGAATCAGGGTGACGATCAGGGGTGTGAGCAGATCCTCAAACCCGCGGTTTCTGCTGACATACCCCGTCACCCATCCGATAACCGCGTTGACAACGCCAAAAGGAATGTCTGCGGGGCTGATGATCAGTCCCACAATGAGATTGGACAAAAAGCCGGCCAGCGCGCCGAGCCACGGCCCCAGAATCACCGCGGTCAGCATGGTGCCGACACTGTCCATGAACAATGGCAAACCCAAGGCCTCATTGGAGAGTGAACCGACAATGTTCACGGCAATGCCCAAGGGCATAAAAAGAATGATCAGTTGTGATTTCACAGATGCGACTCCTTAATTTTGATGTTGGATGTTGGATACTGGATGTTGGATACTGGATGTCTGATGCTGGATGTCTGATGCTGGATGTCTGATGCTGGATGTCTGA
>JAOZRQ010000310.1 GCA_029940115.1 Desulfobacterales bacterium | reverse complement strand
AGCCTGGATTCTCATCCATGCATGTGTCGTCGCCAAGCGACGTCATGGCCGCTCCTATATGACCAAGAAAGGCTTGTCAAGGAAATCCATGGCAAATTTGTTGACGAGCGCTCGTTCAGCTTTTTCCGGCCTCCCATACAAAAAAAATAATTGACAATCAAAAAAACAATGGTATATTTGTCAAATTTACTCTGTCATTCCGGCGAAAGCAGGAATTCACTTCTCGTCAGCCGCCCGGTGGATTCTTGCTTTCGCCGGAATGATAGGCAATCAAAAAAGTTGCATGCGGCGTGAAAATGGAGGTAGTGTATGTCGTTGGAAAGTGTTTACAGAGAGGCGATGGCGTTGAATTCCATCAAGGACATGGGAGAACGGGAAACCTTGGCAAAGGGATTTTTTGAGAGGCTGAATCAGACCGATCTGCCTGAAAAGTTCAACTGGGCAGCAGAAGTCTTTGAGGGGATGCATGTCAAGGAGCGGGGAAATCAGCCCGCCTTGATCTGGACTGATCTTGATACGGATGCCGAACGGCAGTTCACTTATGCGGAGCTGGCGGCCAACGGGAACAAGATCCTCAACTTTGTCAGGAAGAATGGCGTTGAAAAAGGGAACAACCTGTATATGCTCACCCCGATTGTTCCTGAAACTTGGTTTGCCTCCTTTGCGGGCATGAAGGGAGGCCTTGTGTCGGTGCCAACGGCCACCAGCATGACGGAAAGAGAAATCCAGTTCCGCTTTGAAGCTTACAAACCGGATGTGATTGTTGCCTTTGAAGGATTGACGGATCTGGTGGATGATGCGTTGAAGAAGGCGGACTGCACCCCCAAGGCAAAGATCGTGTTGGGGCAGAAGGACGGCTGGGCATCCTATCCCGAGATCGATGGGGAATCTGCCGACGCGGATCCCGCGGACGTGGGCAAGGATGATGTCCTGTTCTGCTTTTTCACATCCGGAACCACCGGGCTTCCCAAAAGGGTGGGGCACAGTGCCACCTCATACCCGGTCGGTCATCTGTCAACCGCTGTGATACAGGGACTTGAACCCGGAGACGTTCATCATAATCTGAGCGCTCCCGGCTGGGCAAAATGGGCGTGGAGCAGCTTCTTCGCGCCGTTCAACCTCGGAGCCACCGCCACCGGTTTCAATTTTACGGCCCTGAATCCCGAAAAGTACATCGCCACGATTGCCAAGTACAAAGTGAATTCCTTTTGTGCGCCGCCAACCGCTTGGCGCGCATTCGTGGGGCTTGATCTGGGCAAACATGATTTCAGTTCGATGAAGTATTCGTTGAGCGCGGGTGAACCGTTGAACCCCGAAGTGATCGAGCAATGGAAAAAAACGACCGGAACCGAGATCAGAGATTTTTATGGTCAGACCGAATCAACTGCCATGATCGGCAATCCGCCTTGGATGGAAGGCAAGATGCGCTTTGGCTCCTTCGGGCATCCCTCCCATATGTACGATGTGATCCTGGCGGATGATGAGGGGAATGAGGTCACCCAACCCGACGAACCCGGGCACATCGTCATACGCCTGAGCAATTGGAGATCCTTGGGTCTCTTCCACGAATATATTGATGACCCCGAAAAAACCCAGGCCGCTTTCACAAACAACCTGTATTTCACCGGGGACAAGGCCTCTTTTGACAAGGACGGATACTGGTGGTTCGTGGGCAGGTCTGATGATGTCATCAAGTCTTCCGACTATCGCGTCGGTCCGTTTGAGGTGGAGAGCGCGCTGATCGAACATCGTGCCGTGATGGAGGCGGCTGTCGTGGGAAGTCCCGATCCCAAGCGGTATCAGTTGGTGAAGGCATACGTCCTTCTCGCTGGAGGCCATGCCCCCTCCAAGGAGCTTGCCTTGGAACTGTTCAAGCACACCATTGACGTGTTGGCCAAGTTCAAAATCCCGAGAATCATCGAGTTTGTGGATGAGCTGCCCAAAACGATCAGTGGCAAGATCAGAAGGATCGAGCTCAGGGAAAACGAGGAAAAGAAGAAGAAAGACGAAGCCGCTCTGCCCAACGAGTATTTTTACCATCAGTTCCCGGAACTGAGTTCCAAGAAGAAGTGATCGCATTCCGTTCCAACCCACCCGGAAGTGGGGGAAGCTGCTCGTTGAGCAACACCCGTTTCCGGGTGGCACCTGCGGCTATGAATATTAAGCATGCATTCGACAACCCAGTTCGATTTTCCCGCACAAAAAAAATCATTCTTTTTTCCTGATTGTCCGGAGCGACAAACATTTTCTTAAAAGAACGGCAAGGCTATGTACAAGACAAAAAGTTGTGGCATGGCAAAGAAACCCGGCCCCCGATAAAAAACGTCGGGGGCAAGCTTTTTTTCCCGAACGGGCTGACTTCCCATTTGCAAGAAAAAGCCGGGTTTCTCCAAGACAAAAATAACTGATTATAACGCTTTTTGGGGAGGCCGCTCTCTCCGTGAACTCAGGCTTGAACTTGAACTTAGACTTGAACTTGAACCTGAACATCAACATTCATTTACGCGCACGTCCAAGTTCACGGGCACGTTCACGGGCACGTTCAAGTTCACGGGCAAGTTCACGTTCACGGGCCTCCCCTAAATCCGTTATAATCAGAAAAATAAGGAGGCAATTTTAATGTTTCAGTTTGAAACCAAACAAAACGTCTGTGAGGTCGGGGGGGTGAAATTCGGGGGGCAACCTGGAGAGTATCCCACGGTCTGTTGCGCGTCCATCTTTCAGAAAGGGGACAGGGTTTTTGAAGGGAAGCGCAAAGAGGGATTTGATGAGAAGCGGGCAGAGGAGTTGCTCAAGACCCAGGACAAGCTCTCGGAGGAGACCGGGGTCCCCGGGATGGCCGACATTGTGGCCAACACAGGGAAGGAGTTTGTGACCTTCATTGACTTTGTCACCTCTGTCAGCAAGATGCCCTTCTGCATTGACGCGTGGGTGATGAAGCCCAAGCTGGAAGGCGCGGCCCATTGTGCGGAAAAGGGGTTGCTGGACCGGATGTTCTACAACAGCCTGACGGTCTGGGAGCAGGACTTGGAGACGGAGATTCGGGAGATTTCACAGATCGGGGTGAAGCATGTCCTGCTGGTCTCGTTTGATCAAGAGGATCAGATGCCGAGCGGTCGGATTACCGGGACTCAGAAGTTGCTGGACGCGATTGAAAAGGTGGGTGCCCAGTTTGAAAGCATTTTTGTGGACACATCGGTGATGAACGGCCCGGCCACCGCCATATGCGGCATCGCCAACCGGATGATCAAGGAAAAATGGGGATTCCCCACCGGCAGCGCGCCGAGCAATGGGTCCTATATGTGGAAGAAGGCAAGGGAGATGTGGGGGTTCAAGGGATGGTCCGCATCCGACGCGGCATTGGAGGCCCTTTCAGCCTATCTGT
Organism: Desulfobacterales bacterium; assembly: GCA_029940115.1. Lineage (GTDB taxonomy): Bacteria > Desulfobacterota > Desulfobacteria > Desulfobacterales > 4be13 > JAOZRQ01. The sequence goes on along the minus strand of JAOZRQ010000310.1, from coordinate 4,723 downwards.
ACCATGATATGATATTCTCCGGACCCATGGCCGGCGCGTCCAGAATCATGCCGGCAGTCGCCATGGCCGACGCGTTTCTCGCCACCGCGGTCTTCAGCGAGACCAAACGGCTCCCCGTGGATCCGAACCATCCGCTTTACAAGCTCTTCCCTGAGTTCGTTGACCAGTTGAAAACGCTGTGACGTGAGGCGTGGGGCGTGGGGCGTGGGGCGTGAAACGTGAGGCGTGAAACGTGAGGCGTGATGCGTTTTTTCACCTTACAACTTACAACTTACAGCTTACAGCTTACAGCTTACAACTTAGAGCTTAGAGCTTACAGCTTAAATCAGAAAGGAATGTTGAGGAATGGCGGAACTTACTTCAAAAGAGAGAGTGCAGAAACTGTTCAACCGTGAGGCGATTGACAGGATGCCTTGTTTCAGCGGCATGGGAACAGTCGTGATCCAAGCCATCCGAGAGATGGGCGCGAGGTTTGCCAAGGTGCATACCGATCCTGAACTGATGGCCGAGTCGGCCCTGAAATCGGCCGAGCTTTTCGGATTGGACGGCGTGGTGGTCCCTTATGACATGGCCACGGTGGCCGAGGCTTGGGGTCGGGGGCTGACGCTGTATGAGGATTCCGATGACATCCTCTATCCCACCGTGCCGAACAAATGGCCCGCATTGGAAGATGTGGACATTCCCGACAATTTCATGGCCATGGCGAGACTGCCGGTGGTGGACAAGGCCTTTGAAATCGTCAAAAAGAACGGTCTGGCAGTCGGCGCGTGGGTGCTGGGGCCCTTCACCCTTGCCGGCCAAGTCATCGAACTGGATATCCTGCTGAAAGGTGCGAAGAAGAAAAAGGATCAGGTCGAAGCCTTCCTTGGAAAGCTGACAGACGCGACCATCACCCAAGCCAAGCACTACGAAAGTCTCGGGGTGGATTACATTACGGTCCGCGAAATGGGGTCAGGAACCGATCTCCTTTCCCCCCGGATGTGGAAAACCCTGATTCAGCCGAATCTCATCAAGGTCTTTGAGGCCCTGAGCATTCCCAAAGTGAATCACATCTGCGGTTCCACGGACATGATCGTGGAGATGATGAACGAATGCGGCGCGGATGCCATCAGCGTGGATCAGAAGAACACACTTGCAGATTCAAGAGAGAAACTGGGAAATGATGTGTTGCTCCTCGGGAACTTCGATCCTTATGGGATGCTCTGCAAGGAGGAGACCACGCCCGCGGAAGTGGAGGCAACCATCAAAAAGTGCATAGATGACGGCGTGGACGCGGTATGGCCCGGATGTGACCTCTGGCCCGATGTCAAGCAGGAGAACATGGAGGCGTATGTCCGCACGGTCAAGGAATATGGCAAAAAAGCGTCCCCTGCTGTGGGACGGATGTAAAATAAGCTCTAAGCTCCAAGCTCTAAGTTCCAAGATGCTTACAGCTAAAAGGGAGATGATGAATATGGCCACGAAAGAGGAAATACTTGAAAAATTGAAGGAAGCGGTCGTCGAATATGAGGAGGATGACTCCAGGGAGGCGGCTCAGGAGGCTCTGGACAGTCCTGACCTGATGACACCGATGGAGGCTGTCATGGATGGTCTGGCCGCCGGCATGGAGGAAGTGGGCCGGCTTTACGACACCCATGAATACTTTGTGCCCGAAGTGCTGATGTGCGCGGACGCGCTCTATGCGGGCTTGGACATCCTGCGCCCCCATATTTCCAAGGAGGACGCCAAGATGAAGGCCCAAGTGGTGATCGGGAGCATTCAGGGGGATGTCCACGACATCGGCAAGAACTTGGTGAAGATGATGTTCGATGTGGCTGGCTGGGAGGTTCATGATCTCGGGCGCGATGTGCCGCTGGAGCAGTTTGTGGAAAAGCAGTTGGAGACCGACTCTGAGGTCGTCGCAATGTCGGCCATGATGACCACCACCATGCTCGGGATGAAGAAGGTCATCCAGATGATCAAGGAGAAAAACCCGGACTGCCTGATCATGCTCGGCGGTGCGCCAGTCACAAGGGATGTGGCGAATCTTTTCGGTGCGGACGGGTATGCCGAGTCTGCGGGAAACGCGGTGTCAGAAGGGATCAAGATGATCAGCCGGCTCAGAGAGTTTCAGGCGGGGATGAAGTCTGAGGGATGAAATCTGAAGGATGAAGGATGAAGGATAAAATCTGAAGGATGAAGTTTGAGGATGAACTCACAAGAGGGGCGAAAATGATGACCACGAATGAAAATCAGGGATAGTTCCACCCTTCATCCCATCCCTCATCCTTCATCCCCTCATCCTTCATATAATTTACATGGGGAGATGAGCGAATGGATGACAATAAGGCGATGGTGATATTTCAGCCTTCCGGGCGCAGGGGTGAGGTGCCGAAAGGCATCACGATCATAGAGGCCTCTCGGCTCCTCGGCGTGGATATCGAGGCGTTGTGCGGGGAGAAGAAGGTTTGCGGAAAATGTGTTGTCCGGATTGAAGAAGGGCATTTTGAGAAGTATCATATGGACTCCGCCATGGACCATGTGAGTCCTTGGCAGGAGGAAGAGGACAAGTTCATCAACGAGGAGCGCAGGGAGAAGGGGTTCCGACTCGGCTGTGTGGCTCAGGTCCAAGGGGATATTCTGATTTTTGTTCCGGAAGAGTCGAGAGCCGGCAAGCAGGTGGTGAGCAAGGCGGCGAGGGATATCCATATTGACCACAACCCTGCGGTAAGGCTATATTATGTGGAGGTGGAGAAACCCACATTCCATGATCCGACCGGCGATTTCGAGCGGATCTGCAAGGGGCTGGAAAGGGAATATGGGCTGGCCAACCTGACCATTGACATTCAGGCATTGAGGGCACTGCCCGTCGCGCTGCGGGAGGGAAACTGGTCTGTGACCGTCAGCGTCTGGATGGAGAAGGAGATCATCCGGGTGAGGCCGGGGAAACATGAACACGCCTACGGCATCGCCATAGACGTGGGGACCACCACGGTGGCCGGCTATTTTTGCGACCTGACGACCATGGAGGTGATTGACACCGTCTCCCTGATGAACCCCCAGTGCAAATATGGCGAGGACGTGATGGCGCGAATCACCTATCATATGACCACGCCGGATGGGCTTCAGCGGATGAGCGATGACATCATCGAAGGGCTCAACGACATCATCGGCCAAGCGATCGAAGGAACGCACCCGCCCAAGAAAAAGGTGAAGAAAAAGAAAGGGGAGGAGGGCCCTGATGAATGGGTGGAGAAGCCCGAGGAGGGGAAGACCTATCTCCGTCTCACCCGGGACGACGTGGAAGACATCACCATCGGCTTCAACACCGCGATGCATCACATTCTCCTCAAACTGAACCCCGAATTTGTGGGACTTGCACCCTTCCCGCCGGTGATTCATCACAGCATGGATATCCGGGCCCGGGATCTCGGCATCCAGACCAATCCCTCGTCATACATCTTTGTGCTTCCCAACGAAGCCGGTTTCGTGGGCGCGGACAATGTGGGGGTGCTGATTGCGGAAGAGCCGTACAAGCATGAGGAGACCCAACTGATCATAGACATCGGAACCAATGGCGAGCTGGTTCTCGGCAACAAGCATAAGCTGATATCCTCCTCATGCGCCACCGGTCCCGCGCTGGAAGGCGCGCAGATCGCGTTCGGCATGCGCGCGGCTCCAGGGGCCATTGAGCGGATCAAGATTGATCCGGAGACCCGTGAGGTGGACTACAAGGTGATCGGACGGGACGCGTGGCGGAAATTCTCCGAGCCAAAAGAGATGAGGGCCAAGGGGATCTGCGGGTCAGGCATTCTGGATCTGCTGGCCGAGCTGTACCGGTCCGCCATAGTCACGAAGAGCGGAGTCTTCAACAAGAAGGGCTTGAAGGGACACCCGCGCTTCCGAGTCAATCCGGACACCAAACAGTCCGAGTTCGTGCTGGCTTGGGCCGAGGAATCTTCCATTGACAAGGATATTGTCGTCACCCAGAAGGATGTCCGCCAGATCCAGTTGGGCAAGGGCGCACTCTACGCCGGGTGCAAGCTGATGATGAAGCGGATGGATCTGGAGAAGGTCGACAAGGTGAAGATCGCCGGCGCGTTCGGAACTCATGTGGATCGGGAAGAGGCACTAATCATGGGACTCTTCCCGGACTGCGAGATCCACAAGATCGAGAGCGTGGGGAACGCGGCTGGGGACGGATGTCGGGCCGCTCTCCTGAACGTCCGGAAACGCATCGAGGCGGACTGGGCCTCCCGGAATGTGGAATATGTCGAACTCACGGTGGAACCGACCTTTGAGCAGGATTTCATGGAGGCGATGCAACTGCCGCACATGAAAGACGAGTTCCCGCATCTTGAAGGGGTTGTGCCGGATCATATTCTGCATCAGGGACCCAAAGGCCCCAAGAAGCCTGAATGATATCAAATGCCGGCAGACTGGAGAGATATTTTGTCTGAAAAGTGGTCTGCACTTCCCAAATGAGCGGAAAGTTTGTGTTCCGCCTTCAGGCGGTGCCACACCGCCTGAAGGCGGAACCACAAACTTTTTGGCTTGAAAAATGTGAACCATAAATGAAGGATGCCCTACTTTTCACGAAAAATGAAGGGGGTTTCTCTCTCGGGCAAACTTCTTTTCTGATCATCTTGACAATCTGACATCAATCAGTTATGTAATGAATACTGATTCTCTGTGTACAGGACAAAAAGTCGCGAAGGCGAGAAACCCGGCTTTTTCCCAAACA
>JAOZRQ010000309.1 GCA_029940115.1 Desulfobacterales bacterium | reverse complement strand
GTTTGGGAAAAAGCCGGGTTTCTCGCCATTCCCGACTTTTTGTCCTGTACTCAGGTCATAAACATAAAAAGAAAGGGGAAAATCATACCTTATTATATATGACAGCCGAAGTGGAAAGGTATGCTTTTTCTTGCCTTGCCGACACTGGGCAGGGCAGGGTTCAAAAAATTATCACAAAACAGGCGGATGCCTGTTTGTTCACAAGGAGGTAACATTGGCCTTTGAATTTTACAAAGAGTCTTATTCCGGCAGTGTGAAGCCGATCACCTTGGGAAAGGGGGACAACGCCGTCACCGTGGGTGGTGAGACCTGCTATCCGTTTTACCAGTTTGAAGGGGAGATGCCCAACAAGCCCAGAATCGCGATGGAGATCTGGGACATGGAGCCGACCGATTGGGCCGAAGCCGCGCTGGCCCCTGTCAAGGATGTGGTTTCGGATCCAGCGGCCTGGGCAAAGAGATGTGTTGAGGACTTTGGCGCGGACATGATCGTGCTTCAGCTCAAAAGCACAGACCCGAACGACAAGGATGCCAGTCCGGATGACGCGGCCGCGACCGTCAAGAAGGTTCTCGGCGCAGTCAATGTGCCGCTGATCATATGGGGCACGGCCAGCGTGCAGAAAGATGAAGATGTCTTGAAGAAGATATCAGAGGAATGCCAAGGGGAACAACTGATCCTCGGCCCTGTGGAGGACAAGAACCACAAGGGAATCGGTGCCAGCGCGATGGGATACGGACACACCCTGATCTCCTCCTCCCCCATTGATGTGAACTTGGCCAAGCAGGTGAACATCCTTCTGGAAAACTTGGGGATGCCGATGGATCGGCTGATCATTGACCCCACAACTGGCGGGCTTGGATACGGCATGGAATACTCCTATTCGGTCATGGAACGGCTCAGAATGGCGGCCATGGCCCAGGGGGATGACAAGCTGCAACTGCCCCTCATCAACAACCTCGGCAACGAGGTCTGGAAGTGCAAGGAGGCGAAGCAAGGCGCGGACGAGGCCCCGACCTTGGGTGACCCCGAAAAGCGCGGGATTCTCATGGAAGCGGTGGGCGCGGTCACCTATCTGATGGCAGGGTCTGATGTCCTGATGATGAGGCACCCTGAAGCCGTCAAGATGGTGAGGTCATTTATTGACCTGCTGATGGACGGCGGGTCCGCCAGAGATATCGCACCCATCAAAAAGCTGTTGGCGGATGCGACCATTGATATGGCCGCTCATGCGCCTGAGCCGGATCTGACCATCAAGGAAGAAGATGAGAAGGCCGCGCCGGCCAAAAAGGCCGCGCCTCCCAAAGTCGCTGAAGCACCCAAGGCCGCAACCCCGGCCGTAGCCGCGCCTGAACCGAAGAAAGAGGAGCCGAAGGTTGACACTGAGGTCCAGGCAAAGGCCGAAGCCGACGCCAAGGCCAAGGTGGAAGCCAAGGCCAAAGCCGACGCAGATGCCAAGGCCAAAGCCGACGCAGATGCCAAGGCCAAAGCCGACGCAGATGCCAAGATGAAGGCCGAAGCTGAGAAAAAGGCGGCCGAAGAGGCTGAGAAAAAGGCGGAAGCCGATGTAAGGGCAAAACGGGAGGCCGAAGAAGACGCGGTCCGCCAGCAGAGAGCAAAGGCACATGACGAACTCGCTGCAAAACGGGCTGCCGCGGGCACAGATGGAACGATCACCATGACCCCGGCGGCGGTGCAGAGAAACCCCATTGAAAAGTTGCTGGAAGGTCTTGACAGAATTCACAGACGGAATTTGTAATCACTCAGTTGTCAGTTGCAGGTTGTCGGTTGCCAGTTGTCAGTTGCCGGTAGGCAAGACAACGATCAACAACCCACAGACAACAACCAACAACGGACAACAGACAAATAATAAGAGGAGGAACCTCTGATATGGCAGAAGAGAAAAAGCTGAAAGTTGTTAAGGTTGCCAAAGCCGAAAAGGCGCCCAAGGTCGCCAATGCGGTGGAAGCTTCGATTGACAAAGCCACCCAGGAGATGATCCTGCGGGCTCAGGAACTCGGTATTGAAACGGTCTTTGACCGGGCCGTGACCATGAAGCCCTGTAACATCGGCATGCAGGGGACATGTTGCAAGAACTGCGCCATGGGTCCCTGCCGGTTGCCCCTTCCCAAGGGCGGCATTGAAGGCGAGGATACCCGCAAGGGCCTCTGCGGCGCCACCGCGAACACCATCGCGGCCCGCAACTTCATCCGGATGGTCGCGGGCGGCGCGGCGGCCCATTCGGATCATGGCCGTTGCGTGGCCGAGGTTTTCATGTCGGTTGCCAGGAAAGAGTCCCATGATTACCAGATCAAGGATCCGGACAAGCTTCTCCGGATCGCGCCCCATTTTGACGTGGCCACAACCGTCGAGGTGGATGGCGAGGTCAAGGACAGGGAACTGGATGAGATCGTGCTGGAAGTCGCGGAAAAGGCTCTGGGTGAATGGGGCAAGGCCGAAGGCGAGCTCTACTATCTGAAACGGGCACCGGAGGCCCTGTATGAAAAATGGAAGAAATATGGTGTGTTGCCTCGGAACATTGACCGGGAGATCGTGGAGATCATGCACCGCACCCACATGGGCGTGGACCAGGATTACAAGAACCTGATCAAGCAGGGGACCCGTGCCGCCATTGCGGATGGATGGGGCGGTTCCATGCTGGCCACCGATCTTCAGGATGTGCTGTTCGGAAAGCCGTATCCGATTCAGTCCGAGGCCAACCTCGGGGTCATGAAAGAGGATCATGTGAACATCATCGTTCACGGCCATGAGCCGGTCCTTTCCGAGATGATCGTGGCCGCGGTCCAGTCGAAAGAAATGGTCGAATATGCCAAATCCAAAGGGGCCAAGGGGATTCAGTTGAGCGGGATCTGTTGCACAGCCAATGAGATCCTCCAACGCCACGGCATTCCCCCCGCAGCAACATTCCTTCAGCAGGAGCTGGCCATCATCACCGGTGCGTGTGACGCGATGGTGGTTGACATTCAGTGTATCTTTCAGAACTTGGCCAACGTGGCCAAATGTTTCCACACCAAGCTGATCACCACCCACCCCATCGCGAAGATGGAGCAGGACAATGTGATCCACATCGAGTTTGACGAGCACCACGCGATGGAAGATGCCACCCGGATCGTCAAGATGGCCATTGACAATTTCGGGAACCGGGGCGCTGAGGTGATGATTCCCCGTCACAAGAGTTCCCAAGTCGCGGGATTCGGGGTTGAATCCATCGAGTACCATCTCGGCGGCACCTTCCGTGGCACCTTCTACACCCTGAACGACAACATCATCAACGGCCGGATTCGGGGCATTGCCGGTGTGGTCGGTTGCAACAACGCCAGGACCAGACATAACGAGGCGCACATCCAGGTCGTGAAAGAGCTGATCAAGAACGATGTCATCGTTCTGACCACCGGATGCAACGGCATTGCCTGTGCGATGGAGGGGTTGCTCACTCCTGAGGCTGCCGCGGTTTACTGCGGTCCTGGGCTCGCGGAAGTCTGCGAGACGGTCGGAATCCCGCCCGTGTTGCATCTCGGCTCCTGCGTGGACAACAGCCGCATCCTCCTGGCTGCAACCGAGGTTGTCAAAGCCGGCGGTCTTGGAAAGGATATCAGCGATTTGCCCGCGGCCGGCAGCGCGCCGGAATGGATGAGTGAAAAGGCGATCAGCATCGGCCATTATTTTGTCAGCTCCGGGGTTTACACCATCTTCGGCTACATGATGCCCACGTCGGGCGCGCCGGTGTTCCATGACTACCTCAGCAAGGAGCTGGAGAAGATGTATGGCGGCATGTGGGACCTGGAGCCGGATCCGATCAAGCACGCGCAGAAGATGATCGCGCATATTGACAAGAAGCGCGTGGCACTCGGCATTGACAAGGCCAGGGAAAGGGTGCTGATGGACATGGCCGACCGTCAGGCGTTGGAGGCGTAGCAATTTGGAAACTCGAAACTCGAAACTCGAAACTTCAAGTTTCAAGTTTCAAGTTTCAAGTTTCAACAAAAAAAATCCTCAACGAAGGAGGAACCTATAGATGTCGAAATTAGTAGCATTTGCAGCCATTCAGGGCGGCTATAAAGTTGTTTCAGCTGCTGAAGGGGAGCTGAGAAACGCTCTTGAATCCTTTGATGCAAGTTCAAAGATAGAATTTCCGAACACCGGGTATTATCTGCCGGTGATCTATTCGCTGACCGGAATGAAGGTTGAAACCCTCGAAGATCTGAAGAAACCCTTGGAGTTCGCTCGGGGCCTTCTTCCGCCGCATGTCAAAGGGAAGAATCATCTGCCGTATCTCGGCCCCCTTCTCGACGCAGGCATGGCCGCGATATTTTCTTATGAGATCCTGGAAGCCCTGCGTATTCTCAGGGAGCCTGACTTTTACCTGTCCCAGGAAGACCCGGACATTGAAGCCGGGAAAATCTGGGTGGGCCCCGCGGACGATGTTATTCTCCGGAAAAGAGGGGTCGAGTTTGTTGACGGCAGCGCGCCGGGATTTGCGGCCATTGTGGGGGCTGCGCCGAATCCTGAAATCGCCAAGATGATCGTTGAGGACTACCAGAAGAAGAACCTCTACATCTTCTGCGCGGCCAGTCACAACGGCACATCTGTCATTGAGCAGTTGATCGAAGCCGGGGTTCAGATCGGCTGGAACACCCGGATCGTGCCTTTTGGTCCGGATATCTCTTCTGCTGTTTTCGCAGTCGGTTTTGCAAACCGGGCCGCCATGGCTTTCGGCGGTGTCCAGCCGGGCGACTACAGGAAGATGCTGATGTACAACAAAGAACGGATATTCGCGTTTGTCAACGCGTTGGGCGATATCGGAACCGAATGGGGCACTGCCGCGGCCGGGTGTGTGAACTGGGGCTTCCCGACCTTGGCGGACACGGATATCCCGGAGATTCTCCCGACTGGCATCTGCACTTACGAGCATGTCGTGGCCAATGTGTCGCATGATGAAATCTGTCAGAGATCGGTTGAAATCCGGGGGCTGAAAGTAACGGTCTCCGAGATCAACATCCCGTGTTCGTTCGGTCCCGCGTTTGAGGGTGAGCGTGTCCGGGGCGCGGACCTCTACTGTCAGATGGGTGGCGGCAAGAGCCAAGCCACCGAGCTGGTCAAGATGGCCGAGATGAAGGATATCGAGGATGCCAAGGTGGAAGTCGTGGGTCCCGATATCGGCGATGTGCAACAGGGCGGAACCCTTCCCCTCGGCATCTATGTCCAAGTCGCGGGCCGTGAGATGCAGACCGACTTTGAGCCGATTCTCGAGCGTCAGATCCACCACCTGATCAACTACATCCAAGGCATCATGCACATCGGCCAGCGGGATATCGCCTGGATCCGGGTGGGCAAGGGCGCCTTGGAGAAAGGCTTCACTCTGAAGGATATCGGTGTGGTGCTTCATGCCAAGTTTCATCAGGACTTCGGAAAGATTCTGGACAAGGTTCAGGTCACCCTTTACACCAATAAGGATGAGGTTGACAATCTCACGAAACGGGCCAAGAATGAATACAAGTTCAGAGATGAGCGGGTCGAGAAGATGACGGACGAGGACGTGGAGACCTACTACTCCTGCACCCTGTGCCAGTCCTTCGCGCCCACCCATGTCTGTTCGGTCAGCCCGGAAAGAACCGGTCTCTGCGGCGCGTACAACTGGATGGACTGCAAGGCGTCTTTCGAGATCAACCCGACCGGCCCGAACCAGCCCATCGAGAAGGGGGAATGCCTGGATCCCAAGCTGGGCCAGTGGAAGGGTATCAACGAGTTTGTGAACAAAGCCTCCAGGGGCGCGGTCACCCATTACAACCTCTATTCCCTGATCCATGATCCGATGACCACCTGCGGATGCTGTGAGTGCATCGCCGCGATGTTGCCGGCCTGCAACGGCGTGATGACCGTGAGCCGCGATTACACCGGCGAGACCCCCTGCGGCATGAAGTTCACCACCTTGGCCGGTGTCATGGGCGGTGGCGCGTCCTCCCCGGGCTTTGTGGGCCATTCCAAGTTCAACATCACCCAAGGGAAATTCATCTTGGGAGACGGCGGCCTGCTCCGCATGGTCTGGATGCCGAAGAACCTCAAGGAGGAGATCAAGGAGCGGATCATGAAGCGAGGCGCGGATATGGGCGTTCCGGATCTGTATGACAAGATCGCGGATGAGACCGTGGGCACCACCGAGGAGGAGATATTGGCATTCCTCCAAGAGAAGGGCCATCCTGCCATTAACATGGATTCGTTGGTAGGATAAAACGTGAGGCGTGACTCGTGATGCGTGACTCGTGAGGCGTGACTCGTGATGCGTGACTCGTGATGCGTGACCCGTGATGCGTGATGCGTGACTCGTGATGCGTGACTCGTGATGCGTGATGCGTGATGCGTGATGCGTGACCCGTGATGCGTGATTCGTTTCACACAATCACGTTTCACGTCTCAACAACGAAGAATAAACGGGGCGGAAGGAGACGCCGCCCTTTTGCATAAGGAAAATGGAAATTGAGACCGGAAACCGGAGACCGATTCGTGATGTTCAACAACGAACAATGGGGCGGAACGAGACGCCGCCCCTTTGTATAAGGAAATTGAAACCGAAACCGATGTGTGATTTTCACGCTTCACGTTTCACGCTTCACGTTCCATGCCTCACGTTCCACGCCTCACGTTCCACGTTTCAAATTCCAACATATATTAAGGAGACAACATGGCGTTAACCGGTATTCAGATTTTCAAACTGTTGCCCAAGACCAACTGCAAGGAATGCGGGGTTCCCACCTGTCTGGCATTTGCCATGAATCTGGCTTCAGGCAAGGCTGAACTGGACAGTTGCCCCTATGTGTCTGACGAAGCGAGAGAGAAACTTGCCGAGGCGTCGGCACCCCCAATCCGGCCGATCAAGGTCGGGAAGGGCGTCCGTGAGTTCACCACAGGCGGGGAGACCGTCCTGTACCGTCACGAAAAGACCTTTTACAATTCCACCGTGTTTGCCGGCTTGGTCGGTTCCGACATGGGAGATGCGGACCTCGATACCAAGCTGAAGCAGTGGAACGCGTTTCAGTTTGAGCGCGTGGGCCTGAACCTCAGACCCGAGATGGTCGCCCTGAAGGATGCAAACGGCGACAAGGATGCGTTCGCGAAAAAGGCGAAGGCGATTGCCGAGACCTCCGAGTTCAACCTGATCCTGATGACCGAGAACGCGGATGTGATGAAGGCCGGCATTGAGGCTTGCGGATTCAAAAGACCCCTGATGTACGCCGCGACCGCCGCGAACGTGGATGACTTCGGCACACTCGCCAAAGAGAACGACCTGCCCCTCGCGGTGAAGGCCGATTCGGTTGAGGCGTTGGTCCCCCTGAGTGACAAACTCACCGGCATGGGCCTGAAGGACCTCGTGATGGATCCCGGATCCAGGGAACCGAAACAGGCATTGGAGGATCAGGTGGCCATCCGCCGGGCCGCGCTCAAGAATGGAAACCGCTCGATCGGCTTCCCGAGCATCACTTTCCCGTGTGAGATGGCATCCAACTTGGATACGGAGACCCTGATCGGCGGGATGTTTGTGGCCAAGTATGGTGGCATCGTGGTGCTTTCCGACTTTGCAGGGGAGAGCATCTTCCCGCTTCTCCTGGAGCGGCTGAACATCTTCACCGATCCCCAGCGGCCCATGACCGTGACCGAGGGGATCTACCCCATCGGTGATCCGAATGAGAATTCGCCGGTGTTGGTGACCACCAACTTCGCGCTCACCTACTTCATCGTGTCCGGAGAAGTCGAGGGGAGCCGGGTGCCGACGTGGCTGCTCATCAAAGACTCCGAAGGCCTCTCCGTCATGACCGCATGGGCTGCCGGAAAATTTGCCGGCGATGATGTGGGCATCTTCGTGAAGAAATGCGGCATCGCCGACAAGATCAAACACCAAAACCTCATCATCCCTGGCTACGCGGCGGCCATTGCCGGCGACGTGGAAGAGGAACTCCCGGGGTGGACAATCATTGTAGGTCCGAGAGAGGCCGCGCATATTCCGGCATTTCTTAAAGCAAAATAAAAACTTGATGCTTGATGTTGGATGCTTGATGTTGGATGCTTGATACTGGGTGATTAAAACTTGAAGCTGGTTTCAAGTTTCAAATTTCAAGTTTCAAGTTTCAAATTTCAAGTTTCAAGTTTCAA
>JAOZRQ010000812.1 GCA_029940115.1 Desulfobacterales bacterium | reverse complement strand
GGCCTCCGGAGTCTCCGACGATCCCGCCACGACCCCCTCCAAAGACATCCCGCCCAATGGAGGCCAGTCCATGTTCATGCCGGAATCGGACAATTCCGCCCTTGTCCCGTCCGGAATCCCCACCTTGGATTTTCATCCATGCATGTGTCGTCGCCGGGCGACGTCATGGGGGCTCCCATGTAAAGCAGTTTAATGAGTTTTTGAGTTTTTGAGTTTTTGAGTTTTTGAGTTTTTTTCTGTGGGGTTCAGGTGTGTTTGTTGCCGTCATGTTGGTGTTTGTCCTTTTTTTGTGTTGGTTGCTGAATGTGGGTGAAACTTTTGTCCGGCTTTTTGGCGGGAAACTTTTGTCCCATCATTGCTTGTGGAGGCTCAAGGAAAAGGAGTGCAAAGATTGGCAATGGCTGAGAGTTTGTCATCCTGAGGGACCTTCTTTGCACCTCCATCGCCCGCAACAGGCGCGGCCGTCCCATGCGATTCACAATTTGCACGGGAAAGGCTAGGGGGCGGGAGCTACAAACATGTCGGCCCCTACGGGCCTCTATTCGGTTGTTGACATCCGCCCATTGTTTGAGCCGTTCCATGCGATTCGCAATTTGCACGGGAAAGGCTAGGGGGGCGGGAGCTACAAACATGTCGGCCCCTACGGGCCTCTATTCGGTTGTTGACATCCGCCCATTGTTTGAGCCGTTCCATGCGATTCGCAATTTGCACGGGAAAGGCTAGGGGGGCGGGAGCTACAAACATGTCGGCCCTATTCGGTGGGGGCGGGAGCTCCATCCCCTGGTTTCAGCGCAAGTTCCTCGGCTTCAACGCAAGGTTTCAGGGCACCGGTTCAAGTGTGGGAGAGCTCAACAAAAGGAGTGCAAGAAGGGCGGTCTCATTGCCCTTCAACCTCCACAATTTGAGACTCATTGTCTTTCAACCTCAACGACTGGGTAGCCCTTCTTGCGTTTTGACGCGTTTCCCCTATTATCAAGAAAAACTTGGAATGTCAAACAAAGTGTTGTTTCCCCGCGTTTGAACCGCGGATCAGGCGGATTACGCGGATTCCACAGATTGCCGTCTTTCTTTGTTGGCGTGGGATTCATCGTTTTTTTGGGTTTGTGCGGGTTTGTGGCGCAGAAAGTTGTTGACATTCGTCATCCCTCATGGTACAGGCATCCTCGTTGGCAGGGTCGGGCGGCATTTTTTCAATCAGCCACGAGCTGCAGATGGGAGTGTCCGCCTTCGGGGGGCATTGACATGCGAATCATGCCCGTGCCTGCATTTGCGGGCCAGAGCTGCCATGGGAGAATACTTCATGGCCCCCCCGACAGTTGCCGACACCTAGCGCATGTGCCTTATGGCATCACCATACCCCAGAAGACACGCACACCAAACAGGCAGGTCGTTTGCGCCGAGCCGTGTGGGCGGCAGTGAGCGGGGCCCACTCGCGGCTGCCTGGCGGCGTCTGGGGAGCGAATCGGATGTCCGGACCTCACGGGTACGACATGATCCGGCACTCCCTAGCCGAGATCACGTCGCTGAACACATGGCCGTCACACCTGTACCCGCGATGCGGACGAGGAAGGTCATCAGCCGTCAAAAGTCTTCGGACATGCCAACCTCCCTGAAAAAAGGGTTGTCGTGACCGACGCGAGTCGACTTTTTTCGAGACGAACCAGACAACTGTTCCCTTGGTGAGACCACAAGGCCCAGGCGGTTTTTGTTCGATCTGAACCCACCCCTCCTTCATTTTTTTCCAACCATTCAGTTACATTCTGACATTCCCCCGATTCTCCCAAATCACCGTCTTTCCATATGTTTCAACAGATTCACGCCATTTTTGATTTTGTCACGCTTAACGTGAAAATGATGACTTTCCTTCTGGGATGAGTCAGATGAATGTCACCTTGGGACAAACGAACATTTCCCCAGAATCCTCTCCATTTCCCGCAGTTTGTCCTCCATCCCCCTCATCCTCCTCCTCCCGAGTGTCCGTCCGTCTCCCGGCATGTCCTGACCCCCCAATGGGAGGCCAGTTCATGCCCATGCCGGAATCGGACAATTCCGCCCTTGTCCCGTCCGGAATCCCCAGCTTGGATTTTCATTCATGCATGTGTCGTCGCCAAGCGACGTCATGGCCGCTCCTATGTAAATCAAAAAACAGGGTTAAGGGTTAAGGGGTTAAGGGTTAAGGCTCGTTTGCTTGTTG